>JADFZD010000290.1 GCA_015232705.1 Magnetococcales bacterium
CAAACCCGCCACCACCGCCTCCGGATCCGCCGAACAGCGTTTGCGCCAGGGGGCGCATGATCTCTTGCTGAATCCCGATGCGCACCAACCCCTCGACCATGCTGTCGACGAAATCCAAAAAGCTCTGTTTCAAATCCTTGAACCCTTTTGTCCCGCCAGTGCTCATCTTGACCAGGCTGTCTTCGCCTTTTTTGAAAGCGCCACTGAAAAACGTGTTCGCCTGCTTGGCGCTGTTGTTGATCTCATCGGTATAATCCAGCACTGCCAGCTTTGCCCCGTCGCTCCATGCCTTGGAAGCCTCCAACATTTCGTGGTAATTGCGCTTGGAGTGCTCAGCATAGGCGCTCTCCGAGAGGATGCCGGTGGCGCGCGCACGCTCCAACTCTTCGGACTGCATCCGGTAGTTCAGGTTGGGATCGCCCGAGCGGTTGAGCTGCAAGGCCGTCTGATCCCACTTGTGGGCCAACAGCGCGTCCACCTTGACGGCGGCCTCCTCGGCGGTGACCCCGACGCGCTTGACCGCCTCCTCGATCATGGCGCTGCGCTCGGCGGCATCGATGGCGGCCACGGAGTGCTGCCGGTAGGCCTCTGCCAGACGCTCGGCAGAGCGCACCTGACCATCGATCTCCCGTGCCCATTGGGCGCGACGCGCTTTTTCCTCGGCCTCGAAGGCGCGCTCGGCTTGTGCGCTGTAGTCGCCCAGAGAGTTTTTCAGCTTGTCATAGCCGAACCGGGCGATGTCGTTCTCGACCGCCGCGCGACGCATGGCAACATCCGATCGTCCTGCCGCCTCGGCCACGCGCTCCTGGGCGTCCGCATTCAACCGCATGACATCCGTAGCATCGCGTGCCGAGGCGGCGATCTGCTTGTGAGCCTGTGCGGTCAGCAGCATTTTGGCGGTAGCCGCGTCGCCTTCGGTCAGCTTCTGATCTTTGGTCAGATTGGCGGCATCGATTTCGGCCTGCACGATGGAGCGCATGGGTGCGGATGCGGAGAACACCCGAGCCTCAAGGCCAAGACGCTCTTTAAGATCCTTGATCTTTTCTGTGGATGCGGCTTTGTAGGCTGAAGAAGCTTCAGGGCGCTGTTTGGGCGTCGGGGTTGGAATGACGCTCAGAGGGTCGATGTCGGGCTGATGGCTCGTCACCACGGACGCACTCGGAGGAACGACAAGCAGCGCCTTGGTCAGCCAGTCAAACATGCCTTTCGCTTTTTCCGCCAGGCCATCCATTTGGATGGAAAAGGCATTGCCGAGCGCATTCCATGCCTTGGAGGTCTCGCTCATCCCTTCTTGTGCCAGCCCCTTGAATTGCCGGTTGAGCGCATTCAGCGCCACGGACATGGCCTCGGCCTGTTTGCCATGACTGGTCATGCTCCGGATCTGATCACGCTCGCTCTCGGTCAAAAAGTGCATCCCATCATCGAGCTGCCGGATTCCGGCATACCCTTTCTCCAAGGCACTCGCCAGGGTGTTAACTCCGGCGGTCAACTCCTGCCCGGTGGCGGCTGAAAAATTGACCGAGGCGGTGAGCAGATCGCCGTACATGCTGCCAGGGATCAAGGAGCGGGATGCCAGACCTTTGGCCGCATCCGCCGTTTCGTCGCGGCTGAACGGGCCAATGGCCGCCGCCTGTTCGGAGAGCTTGCGCAGTTCCTCGCCGGTGATGTTTGAGGCGTTGCCCATAGCTTTGAGAGCCACGGTCATCTCTCGAGTGCGCGTCTCGGTCGTGGATGCGTGCACGGCCACGGCGACAAGACTGGCTGCGACAACCGCCAAAGAGCCACCCCACAGCATGACGGACCGCGCGCTGGCCGCGGCCCCGGAACCCATCTGATTGATGCCGTAAAGAAGATCCGGCAGGGGTGAAAGCGTTGCGATGATGTTGCCATGGGTCACGACAGCCGCCGTGCCCATGTTGATGAGGTTCTGGACAACGATGGTGCGCGCCATCCGCATCTGCGACGCGGAGACCTCTGCCGCACCGCCGATTCTGGCGATCGATTCGGCGACGTGATTTGACGCGGGCGAGATTTGCTCGCTGGCCACGCCAACCGACTGACCAATCCCGGCAATCGCACGGGAGGCGTTTTCGCCGTCAACCGCGGCCTGTCGCGCCGACTGAGCGACGGCATCCAGGCCGGAGGTTACCTGCCCGATGCCGTCCGCCCGCAGTCGTATCGCCAACTGTGTTTCGCTACCCATCGCGACTCCGCGCCTCGCTCCAGATCTTTAAAACACTCATTTCCATCACGCGCACATCGTCAAACAGTCGTGGCGTGATGACGATACCGGCCATTCTGGCCGCTGCCTCCATGGCAATGTAATCCAGTCCGACCGGTATGCCATCCATGCCTGCCCGGCGCCACTGCGTAGCGCAAAGCAGGAAAAGGTTTACGGGCTGAACGTT
>JADFZD010000291.1 GCA_015232705.1 Magnetococcales bacterium
TGATACGGAACGTTCATCTGGGTGAGTTGCGCCACCACCTTGCCGGCCTCGGCCTCCGGCAGACCGGAGTAGAGCACCTTGTAACTGGGCCGGGTGGAAAACCAAATGACCGCCGTCAGCGCCAGGACCGTGGCAGCCACGGCCAGCATCAAACCGTTGCGCCCGCCCAGCGGGAGACGCTCCAGAAACCGCGTAAAAACTTCCGCTGGTGCCTCGGAGCGGGCAGCCATCGCGCTCGTCGCCTCTGCCATGTTCAGGTATCCTCACCGCTTAAAGACAAAAAAGAATTGGACAGCCTTCGCCAACCCGATACGATCCCGCATCGCCAACCGGAAAGCGCCTCGTCAAAACGCCACGGCGCATCCCAGGGTCATGCCGGCATGCTCATGACTTCCCGATAAACCTCCAGGGCCTTGTTGCGCACCTGCATCAACAGTCGCATGTGCAACTCCGCCTTGGATCCGGCAATCTGCGCCTCGTGAATGCTCACCCCGGCATTGCCAAGCAGCGCCTTCTCGTTCAACTCCTTGGCCTCCTTGCCCAACCGGTCGGTCTCCTTGATCTGACGGGCCAGGGTCACGGAAAAATCCTCCCAATGACCCCCACCCCCGTCACCGCCAGTGATCGACGGGGCAGAAAGGTTGATGGGCGGCAGAGGGGTGGTGCCTATCGGATTGATCGACATCGGATGACTCCTTGCTATACTTCACGAAACTTAACGACCGATCTCCAATGCCTTCATGGCCATAGCCTTGGAAGCATTGAGAACCGTGACATTGGATTCATAGGCGCGACTGGCCGCCATCATGTTGACCATCTCCGCCGTGGGATCGACATTCGGCATGGCCACGTATCCCTGGGCATTGGCGTCTGGATGCGACGGATCATACTGCATGCGCGGCGGACGCTCGTCCACGTGAATGCGCTCCACGGCCACACCCGTGGTGGCGGCCATCTGTTCGCGACTCAACATCTCGTCGAACGACTTGGCCGAAAAGACCGGATCCTTGCGCTTGTAAGGCCCGCCCTCCGGGGTACGGGTGGTCTGGGCATTGGCAAGATTCTCGGCAATGATGTTCAGACGCAACCTTTGTGCCGATAATCCCGAAGAGGTCACGCGAAACGAGGTCAGGAGGTCGTCCATGGAGCCATTCCTTAGTTCAATTGATGTATTCGTCACCCTTAACAGCCGGTGGATCACTGCGAGGAGTTGCCCTGAATCACCATGCGCAGATTGCTGATCTGCGAATTCATCGATTGCGCGGCATAATTATAAAGAAGCTGGTTGGCACTCTGGCGGGCCATCTCCTGCTCCAGATCGACACTGTTTTGATCCCCCTTGGGAATCGGTGTCTCGACCTCTTGCAAATCCCCCTCCACCGCGTGGTGCATGGCCATGGGCATATGCTGACGCGAGGTGCGCGCCACCGGCAACTCGTCGCCCACCGGCATGGAATCACGCAGCACATCCTCGAACTCCAGGCGCCGCGCCTTGTAGCCGGGGGTATCAACATTGGCGATGTTGGAGGCGATGATCTCCTGACGCCGATGGCGCAGATTCATCAGATTGGACTTGAACGACCCTTCATTCCCCAACAAACCGAACTCAGCCATCTGCCTGCTCCTTGAAAACATGTCAAACCATTGACGCAACGTGTATTCGGGTTCACGCACTGACACCAAGCAGCATAAATCGTGCCGACGACCCCCACTAAAAAACCAACCACGTCGATCGGGAAAGGATGGACTCTCCCCATCCTGAAAAATCGACCGCGTGGCCCCGAAAAGGAGCGGCTCGTTTAGGGGTGACAGGGAAGGCTTCCCTCATCAGAAAAGTTTACTTGCAGAGCGACCAGCACTTGTCGGAAGATGAATGACAAGGCTCCTTGAAGGCCCTCCAGACCCCCGGTAAAGTCTCGGAAACGATCGTCCACAGGATTGGAGCATGACGCCCCCCCCTTCAACGACGACCAAAACCTGTTGGCACTGTCTGGTGGGAGCCACGCTCAAGGCGTTGCTGGAACCGGTCGGCGTGGAGGTACGCGTCGAAGTCCCGGTTACCGCCAACCAGCCCAGGGCCGACCTGATCCTGATCCGACGCCAGGATGCCTCCTGGACTGAGCGTCAACGTCTGCTTCTGGCGGATGGCCTGTGTGACCTGGAGGCCGACCATCTCCTGCTGGAGATGAAAATCACCGAAAGCCTCAACGAAGAGAGCCTCACCCGGCTTTCGATGTACGACACCTTGTTTCTGGCGAGCGCCGGTCTGCGTCGCGAACGGCTGCAAAGCGCCATCGTCAGCGCCATCACCCCAAGGCCGGAGTTCTTCGAACGTTTTGCTTTCCAGTCTGTCGGAGCGCGCGGGGTTTACGAGAGCAGACCGCTCTGGGGTGGCATGGT
>JADFZD010000292.1 GCA_015232705.1 Magnetococcales bacterium
TTGCGCTCCAGAACGCCCCCTTCGCCCCGCCAGAAATGCGCGGGGTGCGCATGCGCGCCCTGGATCTGTATGGCAAGTCGGCCAAATTCGACATCTCCCTCTCCATGGAGGAGAACGCCGACGGTCTCTCCGGCAACTTCGAGTACAACACCGACCTCTTCGATGCCGCCACCATCGACCGTCTGATCGGTTATTTCATCAGTCTGCTCACCAGCATCGCCGCAACACCCCATACCACGCTCTCGCGCATCCCTATCTTGAACGTTGCCGAGCGCCAACAACTCCTCGAAACATGGAATGCCAACCACGTCGATCACCCCGATGCCCACTCAGGCATTCATCAACTCTTCGAAAAGCAGGCAGACTCAACCCCGGATGCCATGGCCCTGATCTGCGACGATGGCCGCAGCCTCACCTATGCCCAACTGGAAGCGAAAACCAATCAGCTGGCCCACCATCTGCGCGACATGGGGGTGGGTCCGGACCGACTGGTGGGGGTCTGTCTGGAGCGCAACCAGGAGCTGGTCGTGGCCCTGATGGCGATCCTCAAGGCCGGCGGGGCCTATGTCCCCCTGGATCCGAACTATCCACCGGAGCGCATCGCCTTCATGCTCTCCGACATGGAAAAGGCCGACACCTCCACCGAAGGGCCGGTGCTTTTGACCCAGCAGGCGATCCTGCCCCATCTGCCCACCTCTCGGGCACGGGTGGTGAGCCTCGATGGTCCGCTGGCCGCCGACATCGCCCTCCGCCCGTCCACCCGACCCGAACCCCTGGCCACACCCGAGCATCTGGCCTATGTGATCTACACCTCCGGCTCGACCGGCCTGCCCAAAGGGGTCGCCATCGAACACCACTCGACCGTCACCCTGATCCACTGGACCCGGCAGTTCTATCAACGGGAGTGGTTCGAGTCGGTGCTCGCCTCGACCTCGATCTGCTTCGATCTGTCGGTCTTCGAGCTGTTCGTGACCTTGAGCTGGGGCGGTCGCATCATTCTGGCACGCGACGCCCTGGCCCTGCCCGCCGTGGCCGAAGCAGGCCATCGGGTCACCCTGGTCAACACCGTGCCCTCGGCCATGGCGGCGCTGCTGCGCCTCGGCCCCCTGCCCGACTCCGTGCGCCTGGTGATCCTGGCCGGAGAACCCTTCAAGGATACCCTGGCCCACGCCATCTATGCCAATCCGGCTGTTCTGCATTTCGATAATCTTTACGGCCCCTCGGAGGATACCACCTACTCCACCTGCGCGCGCATCCCGGCGGATCTCATAGGCTCGCCCTCCATCGGACGCCCCATCGCCAACACCAAGGCTTATATCCTCGATGCCCATATGGAGCCGGTTCCCATCGGGGTGACTGGCGAGCTTTACCTGAGCGGCGACGGTTTGGCCCGCTGCTATCTCAACCGCCCGGAGTTGACGGCTGAAAAATTCATCGCCAATCCGTTCTATTCGGAAGGGATGTACCGGCGCATGTATAAAACCGGGGATCTGGCGCGTTACAAGCCGGACGGCTCGATCGATTTTCTGGGTCGTCGCGACCATCAGGTAAAAATCCGCGGCTTTCGCATCGAGCTTGGGGAGATCGAAAACGCCCTGCAACAACACCGCGAGGTGCGCGAATCAGTTGTCGTGGTGCGCAGCGAGGGTGCGACCGGCGAGAATCGCCATCTGGTGGCTTATGTGGTGCCCCGTCCGGGAGACTCCCCCACGGTCGGGGAACTGCGTGCCCATCTCAAGACACGGGTTCCGGAGTTCATGGTCCCGGCCCTCTTCGTGCTCATGCCCGATGGTCTGCCGCTGACGGCCAACGGCAAGCTGGATCGCAAGGCGCTGCCCGATCCGGAGCGCTCCCGCGAGGGTCTCTCCAGCCCGCTAGCCGCACCCCAATCCCACAAGGAGGAGATTCTGACCCGCCTGTGGCGCGAGGTTCTGGGGGCCGAACAGGTGGGCATCCATGACAACTTCTTCGAACTGGGCGGGGATTCGATCTTGAGCATCCAGATCGTCGCTCGCGCCCGTCAGGCAGGCATGACCTTGAGTTTGCGGCAGATTTTCCAGCATCAGACCATCGCCGAACTGGCCGCCGTGGCGAGCTTTTCGGAGGGGATACGCGCCGAACAAGGGAGTGTCACCGGTCCGGTGCCCTTCACCGCCATTCAACGCTGGTTTTTGGATCGTGCCCCCGCCGCCCCGCACCACTTCAATCAGGCCCATCTACTGGTCACCCCGCCCCATCTCGATGCGGAGGCGTTGCGTGCCGCCATCGGGAAACTTACGCACTGGCACGATGCCCTGCGGCTGCGTTTCTTGAAGGCGGAGAACGGCTGGCGCCAGGAGATGGTCCCACCGGACGGGGAGATCCCCCTGACGCTGGAGGATCTCTCATCCCTGCCG
>JADFZD010000293.1 GCA_015232705.1 Magnetococcales bacterium
CGAAAAGAGATCGAGATGATCGGGAATTATTAAGCTTCGATTCATCTCGCGCTGTTAGTCTACAGAGTGGGGGTGGGAACCTCCATGACATGAAGAACCCCGACGTGGGTCACCTTGACGGGCGTTTCACGCTAGGTTGGCGCGCGTTATTATAATCCACACGTTTATGTTCATGAATAGAAGGATATCCGTCATGACCGAGCATGCAGCCAGTCACCAGCACGAACACTTCGGACCAGTCGTCAGTTCCAAGGAGGGCCACTACGCTGAAGCGCGGCTGGTCACGCTGGTGGGAACCGGTGGCGATACGCTTCTCACACTGGGGAAACTGGTCATCGGCTTCATGGCCGGCTCCGCCGCCCTGGTTGCCGAAGGGGCGCACTCCGGGGCGGATTTGCTGTTCGATCTGGTGGTTCTTGCCGGCATGAAGATCGCCCGCAAAAAACCGGACGAAGAGCACCCTTACGGACATGGCAAATTCGAGGGGTTGATCACCCTTCTGCTGGCGTTGATCCTGATCATCGTGGCGGGAGGCGTTGTCATCGACGCCGTGCATCGCATGAGCGAAGCGCATCTCGAAGCGCCCGGTCATCTGGCGTTCTGGATCGCCATGGGATCGGTGGTGATCAAGGAGGCGCTGTTCCAGTATACGGTGCGCGTGGGTCGGCGGATCAAGTCCAACATCATGATGGCCAATGCCTGGCACCATCGAGCGGATGCGATCTCCTGTATCGCGGCCACACTTGGCATCGGTGGCGCACTGCTGGGTTTTCCGATCCTTGATCCGATTGCCGCCATTGCCGTGGCCTTTTTTGTGAGCAAGGTGGCGTTCGAGATTGGTCACAAGGCGATCCAGGAGTTGACCGACGCCTCGACGGCGGTGGATCAGGAGACCCGACAGCAGATCCATACGTTGATCCACGCGATTCCCGAGGTGCTCTCTGCCCATTTCGTCACGCCGCGCCAGCTCGGCCCGGATATCATCGTGGATGTGCATGTGGTGGTCCCCATAAATCTGACCGTCTCCGAGGGGCACCAGGTGGCGGAAAAGGTGCGTCACACCCTTCTGAAAAGTGTCGATGCCATTACCGAGGTGGTGGTGCATGTTGATACCGAGGATGACATGGCCTCCAGCGTACCGATCTATGCCACCCGTCAGGAGATCCTGAAGGTGGTGGAGGGGTTGTTGCGCGAGGGTGGTGAGATCGAGGGTGTGGATCGTCTCTATCCCAACTACGCACGTTCTAGGATTCATCTGGATATGGTGTTGCGGATACGCGAGGGGAGTGCCGCGGAGAGTGTTCAAATCGAGGTGAGTCGTCTTTGTCGGAAGCTTCTGGACTCCGAGGCGCGCATCGTCGAGGTCAGGAGCAGTCTGGCCTCGGTGGAGCAGTCCCGCGCAGTCGGTTAAGCGGCTGTTTGGCCATGGAGGGTGCGCCTGATTGCGAAGTCATTTAATGAGCTGTCTTCGAATCCTTCGAACACCGCGTGTTTTGGGATGCCATGGATGGCATTCCAAACTGTGCTTTGAGAAGTTGTCTTTCACGTGACAGCAATCCATACCCTTGCTCTGAAAGGCTGCCATCAAGTCTGGAAAATGGAGCGTCTGACTTTCAATACCTTGCCGAATGTGATTCCTGGTTGTAAGCTGTAGCGTGACCTTCATTAACATCTGGGCACCGGACCGGCATGAATCACGCGCTCGACAGGGAGATTCTCGGACAAATGGAACGAGCCATCCAGTTGGGGATCCAGGCGCACTTGGCATTCCGCAGACACTCCGAGGCGCGCATCCTGGCCATTCGGGATGGTTCCTGGCTGGAGTCCTCCTCACAGAACGAGTTGTTTCGCTTGCAGTCCGAGTATGATGCACAGCAGGAGGCCTATCGCAAGGCGCTGCACGCCCTGCGTGAGGTGGCGCCCGAGGAGTATGGCGCGCTGCTCAAGGAAATCGCCCAGCAGATTCGTCAGGAGGTCAGTCAGGCGATGCCCTCCGAAGATACCGCCGCGTAATGGTTGCCGAAACGGCTGTTCGTAACGCCGATATCAGGGAGGGTCAAGATGTATTTTGCCATCATCGGCGAGGATTTTCCGGATTCTCTGCCATTGCGTCTTCAAGTTCGCCCGGCCCACCTGTCGCGCATTGAGGCGTTGCAGGCCGAAGGACGGCTTTTGCTTGCCGGACCATTTCCGCGCGCTACACCGGAGTCTCCGGATGTCCCCGGGTTTTCGGGAAGTCTGATCGTGGCCGACTTTCCTACCCAGGCCGAATGTCAGGCATGGGCCGATGCGGATCCTTATGTGCTGGCGGGTGTTTATTCCCGCGTCGTGATCCAGCCCTTCCGGAAGGTTCTTCCTTAGAATCGAGATCCGGCTGTTTAGAACATTCCCCTC
>JADFZD010000294.1 GCA_015232705.1 Magnetococcales bacterium
TGCCCAGGATTTGCGAACGCTCGTCCCGGTCTCTGCCAAGCGGCTGGCGGAGCAGTGGGAGAAGGTGCTGCGGTAGGGGGGCAATGGTTGAATGTTTCGGTGCGTTTGCGTATGATAAAGGGCATAGCAGCATGGCGATGCCTTGTGCATCATCCGTTCATGCAACGCCAACCGTCGGGAGATATGTCGTTATGTTCTCGAAACGCAAAGTGACACTGCCGTCCACCGAGGAAGATGTGGTCATCAACCGGGGCATTGCCTTGGACCCGGAGACCCTGGAGGTTTCCGTTCAGTGTGAGTGGTGTGCGGCAACCGGCAGAGGAGCGCACCCGGCCACCCCTTCCCCGCTCGTCAAGCAGCAACGATTGATCTCCACCGTGATGTGATCCAGACCGGGTATCTCCATCAGGTGTTGTTTATAATGAAAAGAGGGCTGAGGATCATGGGCAACCAGTGAGACGATACAGGCAAAGTTGGCCGTGCCCACCCGCCAGAGGTGCAGATCGACCACCTCCACCCCCTCTCCGGCATGCTGCATCAGGTCGCGAATCCGCTCGGCGCGTTTCCCGTGCTCTTCAGCGTCCAGCAATACCTGACCACTCTCCCGCAGCAGACCATACGACCAGACGGCGATCACCAGGGAGCCGATCACCCCCATCAGGGGATCCATCCATACCCAGCCCAGATACATACCACAGGTCAAGGCGATCAGGGCGGTGACCGAGGTCAGGGCGTCGGCCAGGACATGCATGTAGGCAGCCCGCAGGTTAAAATCCTTGTGTTCCGGCCCGGCATGGTCATGGTGATCGTGATGGTCATCGTGATCATCGTGATCGTGATGGTCGTGATGGTCGCCGTGATCATGATGCCCGCCATGGTGGTGGTCGTGGCCACCAAGGAGCCAGGCACTGATCACATTGACCAACAATCCGGCGAAGGCCACCAGGATGGCCTCCTGAAAATGGACCGGGACCGGATCGATCAGGCGATTGATCGATTCCCAAGCCAGCAGGATCGCGACCATGGCCAGAGCCACTGCACTGGCAAACCCGGCCAGGGTGCCCACCTTGCCGGTGCCGAAGGTAAACCGGGGATTGTGGGCATGCTGGCGGGCAAAGTGGTAGGCGAAGGCAGAGATACCCAGGGCGGCGGCATGGGTGCTCATGTGCCAACCATCTGCGGTCAGGGCCATGGAGCCGGTAAAATAACCCGCCAGCAACTCGATGATCATGGTGACAAAGGTCAGCCCGACCACCCAGCGGGTGCGTTGTTCACCCGCTTGAACGACATCCTGCCCAAAGGTATGGGCATGTTGCCAGGCATGAGGATGGGCCATGCGGGAGTCTCCTTCCGGTACAGACAGCTTCGGAGGTCAGTACCGATACCGTTCCGGCTTGAAGGGGCCGCTGACGGAGACGCCGATATAGCCAGCCTGTTTGTCGGTCAGTTTGGTCAACTGTGCCCCCAGTTTGCCCAGGTGGAGGGAGGCCACCTTTTCATCCAGGTGTTTGGGCAACAGGTAGAGACCCACGGGATATTTGCCCGGATTGGTCCACAGCTCAATCTGCGCCATCACCTGGTTGGTGAACGAGTTGGACATGACAAAGCTGGCGTGCCCGGTGGCGCACCCCAGATTGACCAACCGCCCTTCGGCCAGGACAATAAGCCGTTTGCCGTCCGGGAAAATGACATGATCGACCTGGGGTTTAATGTTCTCCCAGCGCAGGCTGCGAATGCCGGCGATATCAATTTCCGAGTCAAAGTGGCCAATATTGCAGACGATGGACTGATCTTTCATCTGGTCCATGTGGGCGCGGGTGATCACATCCACATTGCCCGTGGCGGTGACAAAGATATCCGCCTGGCTCGCTGCGCTATCCATGGTGACCACACGATACCCCTCCATGGCGGCCTGCAAGGCGCAGATGGGGTCGATCTCGGTGATCCACACTGTGGCGCCCATGCCACGGAATGCCTGGGCGCACCCCTTGCCGACATCCCCATAGCCGCATACCACCGCGATCTTGCCCGCGACCATCACGTCTGTCGCGCGTTTGATGCCGTCGATCAGCGACTCGCGGCAGCCGTACAGGTTGTCGAACTTGGATTTGGTCACCGAGTCGTTGACGTTGAAGGCCGGTACTTTGAGGGAGCCTGCGGCCATCATCTCGTGCAGCCGGTGGACGCCGGTGGTGGTCTCCTCCGAGATGCCGCGAATGTCGCGCATCAGTGCGGCATGCTCCGGACGATGCAGCACCAGCGTCAGATCGCCGCCGTCATCGAGGATCATGTTCGGCAGCCAGCCATCGGGACCGAAGATGGTCTGGTCGATGCACCACCAGAACTCCTCCTCGGTTTCGCCTTTCCAGGCGAAGACCGGAATGCCGGC
>JADFZD010000295.1 GCA_015232705.1 Magnetococcales bacterium
CGAAACCCGCAAACCGCTTTCGCCCGAAGCGATCGCCGCCAATGCCGAAACCTACAAAGCCCAGGTGTTCCGCATCCTCGATCCGTCGGCGACCCGCGTGGTCTTCAACAGCGCCTGGATGGGCGCCATGACCGCTGCACAGATGATTCAGCTGGCCGCCAAGCTGACCGTGGCGCGCATGCTCGAACGGGATGATTTCACCAAGCGTTACAAGGCCGAGCGACCGATTGCCATTCACGAGTTTCTCTACCCCCTGGTGCAAGGATACGACTCGGTGGCGCTGCATGCCGATGTCGAACTGGGCGGGACGGATCAGACCTTCAATTTATTGATGGGTCGTGAGTTGCAAAAGGAGTACGGCCAGGAGCCGCAATGCGTCATCACCCTGCCGATCCTGGAGGGGTTGGACGGGGTGCAGAAAATGTCCAAGTCGTTGAACAACTACATCGCCATTCAGGATCCACCGGACGAAATTTTCGGCAAGGTGATGTCCATACCGGATGGGATCATGTGGCGCTACTATGATCTGTTGTCGGATCGCTCCCTGGAAGAGATCCGCCATCTGGAGCAGGAAACCCGCGCGGAGCGGTTTCATCCCATGGAGGCCAAAAAGCAGCTGGCCGTGGAGTTGACCGCCCGTTTTCATGGGTCAGGGGAGGCGCGGCATGCCCGTGAGCGGTTCGAGGCGCTCTTTTCCCGCAAGGAGATTCCCGAGGATATGCCGGAAGTCACGGTGGAAAGTGACGGGCAGTCGTTGGGACTCGTGGAGGCGATGCGTCAGACGGGTCTGGTGGAGAGCAACTCCAAGGGGATCAATCTGGTGCGTCAGAGCGCGGTCACGCTGGATGGGGTCAAGGTGACCGATTGGCGCATCATGTTGACCCCTGGTTCCCATCATCTCAAGGCGGGACGCAAGAGTCTCAGGCTGCTGGTGACGGTGACCGGTTGACCGTTCCGTCCGGAGAGCGCCGTTCCTCACAGGGCGTGTTGACACAGGATGGCGCAAGCCTTCAGACAAGGCGCGACGATCCGCGCAGCGTGGTCTGCCCGGTCGTATGTGCGCAGCGAAGGGGCGTCGCAACGCCGCTGACGCCATAGTCCACCCGCCCTAGCGCCAGATCAGTTTGATTCCCAGAAGCAACAGAAAGATGCCAAACCCCTTTTTCAGCAGCGTCTGATCCAGGGCATGGGCGAGACGCACCCCCAGGTGGGAGGTGACGAGCGAGCCGATGACGATGCCGAGAAAGGCCAAGGGATGAAAGAAGCCGAACGTATCGGCGGGGAGGGCCGGGTGGTGCCAACCGGCATGCACGAAACCGATGGCCCCGATGAGGGCGAGCGGAGTGCCGATGGCCGATGAGGTGCCGACGGCCTGACGCATTGGCAGACCGGAAAGCAGGGTCAAGGAAGGCACGGAAAGGGTGCCGCCGCCGATGCCGAACAGGGCGCTGATGGTGCCGATCACCACGCCCAGGGCAGGGGTGGCTGCATCCGGGAGGCGGTGCGCGCCGGGTTGTGGCGGTTTGGCCCGCACCATTTGGATGCCCACGACGATTTCGAACAGACCGAACAGCATCACCAGCCGTGCACCACTTATCGAGGCTGCCAGTTGTGAGCCGATCATGGCGCCGACGATGGTGCCAGAAAGATAGAGCCGTGCCAGTCTCCAGTTGACGCCATCCCGTTGGTGATGGGCCCAGGTGGCGGCGATATTGGTGATGACGATGGTCGCCAGCGAAGTCCCGACAGCCAGTTGCATGGTGATGAGCGGATCGATGGCTTCGAGATGAAAAAGAAACAGCAGCACCGGGACGACGATGATGCCGCCTCCCACGCCGAACATGCCGGCGATGAGTCCTGCGCCCAGGCCGCTGAGAATGAATGCGAAAAAGTGGGTGGAGAGCATGGGCGATGGGCGGTATGGGGTAAAGGGGCGGATGGAATCTTGGAACCCTGTAACGATTCAAGACCCCCAACAGTCAGCGGGGTCCAGGGCCAATGGCCCCTGGTGGGATCCAAGGGCAAAGCCCTTGGGAGATTTTTTGTGATTTTGCCTTTCGCGCAGCGCAAAAGGCGCAAGCGCGCGATTAAGGTGCCGTGGAGGCGTTGTCGCTTTTGGGTAACGCCTCCACGGCGCATGGTTCGCGGCATGATTGCCGTCTTCAGCGGCCTGTTTCTTGGGCCAGGTTCGCGGAATCGTTTTCCGAGAGGCGCAAAACGATCCCGTATGCCTTGGTTGGCGCGAAGATTTTTTCACAGAAAGCGTAAAAAATTAGTAACTATTCAGAATCCCCACTATGACGGGGGACCGGGGCGGTTACCGCCCCCGGTAGGGGTTTGGGGACGAAGTCCCCAAGGTTTTGCCTTTAAGCGCGCTTTTCAAAAAA
>JADFZD010000296.1 GCA_015232705.1 Magnetococcales bacterium
ACCCAGGACAAGACACCACCGGTTTCGCCTGCCGCACCGAAGCAGCCCAAGAAATCCATCACCCCAGCCAAGCCATCCGCCAAGGCCGCGGAACAGGTGACCTCTGCCGATCCTCCAACGGATGCGCCTCTGACCCGCGCCCAGGAGCAGGCGATGGACCAATTGGTCGAAGCGCTCTTCCTGCCGGAATCCGAACAGAACGCCTCCCTGCCGCCTGACGCAGCGGTCTCCTTGCCTCCAAGCTCCCAGGTTGCGCCATCTCCCTCCTCCACGGAAGAAAAACTCCCGGCTGAGGAGGCGCGCGCGGCGCTTCTGGCCACCTTTGGTCAACAGGCCAAACCCTCGCCCAAGGCGGTGAATCAGGCTCTGGATGCCCTGGCCCAGACCATGGATCACTCCAGCGAAGCCAATCCCCCACCTCCGGTGAACGATCCCCATCTGCAGATGGCCAGCAAGGTGCAACCCCCGATCGCCGAGGGAGAACGGGTCACCCCGCGCGAATTGGCCAGTATCATGAGCCTGGAGGAGCGTTCACCGACTGCGAAATATCCGCCGGTGGATCTGTTGCAGTACACGATTCAAATCGGCGCATTCGAGGACGAAGTGTCAGCCGTGAAGCTGATCGGCCAATTGCAGGTCAAGGGGTATGATCTCTATCTGCAAGAGATTCAGGAGGGAAAAGAGAAGATCTGGTATCGGGTCTCGATTGGCCGACTGGAAAACGAAGAGCAGGCGCGCGCCTTGTTGAAGCGGTTTACCGATGCGGAGGGCAAACCGGGTTTCATCACACCGGTGGCGCGACTCGGAACCTCGACCGTCGGGCAGTCGCTGCCCTTCGCCGATCCGCCGCTCCCGGTCCGTGCCAACCCCTCATCCGGCAAGCCTCAGAAAGCGACGGAGAAGAGCCTGAGCCACGACACCCCTGCAAGCGCCGAACCACACGCATCGACCCCGGTTGCCAAGAGAGCCGAGCCCCATGTCGCCGCGCTTCCACCCTCCCCGGCCCAGCCGAAAACCCATGACGCCGCACGCCCATCCTCCCCGGTCCAGCCCGAGACCAGCGCCTCCTGGCTCCATGCCCTGGAGATCCCGGAGGCCAATGCCGCCTCGTTCCAACCCCCGGAGAGCACCAGTCTGAAGGGGTTTGCCGTGCAGGTGGCGGCCTTCCGCAACCCCATGGATACCGAAAAGCGACTGGAGCAACTCGCACCCCAGGGGTTCGATCTGCACCTGTGCGAAACCCGCGATGCCAAGGGCTACAACTGGCAAATGATCTGGATCGGACGGTACGACACCAAGCAATCGGCGCAGGAAGCGGCGGAAGGGTTTTTCCAGAAGAGCGGTGAGGCGGCCCAAGTGGTCGAGATCCGTCCCTCCACCCCGGAGGATCCCCAACTCATCACCCGCATCGGCGGGGGGATGTAACCACCCCTTCTTTATGACAAAAAAAAGCTATTCCGACAGATCCGCCGGATCGAACTCCGCGAGGGAGAGATGCTGCGGGACGCTCATAGAAGGACGGGCTTCGTCGAGGGCGCTTTTTTCGCTCAACACGAAGCATTCGAACAGGCCGGCGCGGGGATTGGAACTCCACCACCGCTCGGCGGTGGTCACCACCTGATACTGGAGCGGGGTGGCACTGACACGCAGATCCATCAGTTCCACGTGGCAGTGGGCAAGCGCGGAGAGTTCCCGAGACAAGGACCACAACGCCACCGGATCGGCTTCCCCCTCCATGAGGATGGCCAATTCCAACGGCACCCCCAGTGTGCCGGAACCCTTCTCGATGCGCTCTCCAAAGGCATAGATGGCAATCACCCCCGGCAACGCCGCCTGGATGCGAGAGATCAACAACGCCTGATTGTAAACCGTCTCCTCCTCCTCGCCACTCAACTCCCGCCAGGCATCCCACACCTTGTCCATCTCGTGGGTCAGGCTCTCGCCACTCGGATCCTCGCGCAACTGCTCCTGAACCGCCTGCACCGGATCCTTGGCAATGGTCTCGCCGGAGGCGGCAATCTCCTCCACCAGCACGATCAGACGCGCCTGACGACCATAAAGACTCTTGTAGGGCGAAGGGAGGGATATGTTCCCTTCGGGCGTGATGTCGGCCTGGATTTCGATCGCTTGCATGCCCTCTGACTCCCATGACGATGGCAACTGATTCTTCAAGAAGGCCTCCGCAAGCAAGTATATTGCCAAGTGTTAATATCGTTAACTCAACAGGTTAAGCAGCCATGGCCAGGTATGGATCTCGTTGACCAACCGTTCAAGCAGCCATGGCCAGGTATGGATCTCGTTAACCCAACAGTTTAATCAGGGTTTGCGGCTGCATGTTGGCCTGAGCCAGAATCGCGGTCCCGGCCTGCTGCAAAATCGAC
>JADFZD010000297.1 GCA_015232705.1 Magnetococcales bacterium
GAGAATGGCCATTTTTGGATGTTCGCCGCGTGAAGCTTTGACGTTGTAGCCCACGGCGCGCAGATAGCGTTCGTCGAGGTGCTCCAGACCTGCGCAGGCGACGCCTGGACTCTCTTCCAGATATTTTTTGGTCTCGATGATGGCTGGAACGGCTCGAGCCAGATCGGCGCCGAAGAACTCCAGACAGACGGTGCGGGTGAATTTGGATTTGGGATAGAGCACAAACAAGGCACTGGTGATCAGTCCGTCGCACCCCTCCTTTTGAATCCCAGGCAGCCCCATGAGGGCCTTGTTGGTGACATCCTTTCCCAGTCCGGGTTTGCGGAACGCCTCGGAGGGGATGGTCAGGGTCAGGGGTTCGCCCATGGGGATCTGTCCATCGGCCCCGAAGCGGGTGACACGAAAATGGGCTTCGGGCAGGGCATGGATCTTGCCCAGGTTGTGATCGAGCCGTTCCACCTCCAGCCATCCGCCATCCGGAGTGGCCATGCGCCAGGAGAGCAGGTTGTCGAGAGTGGTTCCCCACAGGACCGCCTTTTTTCCGCCGGCATTCATGGCGATGTTGCCACCGATGGTCGAGGCATTCTTGGAGGTGGGATCTACCGCAAAGATCCAGCCGGCCAGGGTGGCGGCCTCTTCCACCCTTACGGTGATCGCGCCGGCGCCAACCCGGATCGCGGGCACGGAGTGTTTCAATCCCGGTGGCACGACATGTTCGACGGGAGAGATGAAGTCGATTTTTTCGGTGTTGATGATCACCGTGTCGGCATCCAGGGCCACGCCGGAACCGGTATAGCCGGTGCCGCCACCACGGGGGATGATCGGCAGGCCCAGTTCGCCGCAGGCCGACACCAGGGGGGCGACCTCCTCCTCGCGATCCGGTTTGATGACGCATGCCGGACACTCGACGCGCCAGTCGGTGGCATCGGTGATGTGGGCGACGCGCCCCATGGGGGTGAAATCGATGTTTTCCGGGCGGGTAACGCGTGCGAAGGCCTGACGGGCACGTTTGCGCAGCGTCTCGCGCTGCCCGAACCAGTCGCCAAAGGCTTTGACCGCGACGCGCAAGGCTTCGATGAGTTCGAAGACCTCGGCATTGCCCTTGGCGCGATCCACGATCAGTTGGATCCTCTGACCCAGATTCTCCAGAAGGGCGGCAAGACGCCGGGGGTGTTCGAGAAGATCCTCCTGCAGAAACGGGTTGCGGGAGATCACCCACAGGTCGCCGAGAATTTCGAACAGCACCCGAGCTGAACGACCGGTCTCCCGCTGCTTGCGCAGGCTCTCCAGATGTTCCCACATGTGCGGACCGAGAAAGCGGATGACGATCTCCCGATCTGAGAACGAGGTGTAATTGAAGGGAATTTCCCGATTTTTTGCGCCTTGGGCCACCTTGTGTCTTCCTGAATGACATCGGGTCTCGCCCGATGGTGGTGACCGTGGAACGCCTGACGAACGCGCCACGGCTGGGGGATGGGGAAGTTCCCATCACCTCCTCTTGTCGTTTACTCCTTCCACTTGATGCTGCACCCCATGGCGGCATTTTGTGGTTCCGGAACCGGACGACCTTCCAGCAGCGCCAGGATCGCCTCTTTCATCTCTTCGCGACGAACAGCCGCAGGGTTACGCGGGCTGTCGTCCAGGCGACCGCGATAACGAAGCGTGCGTGCCTGGTCGTACACGAAGAAGTCCGGAGTGCAGACCGCACCGTAATTTTTGGCGGTCTGTTGCGTGCCGTCGTACAGATAATCGAAGGGATATCCCTTTTTCTGAGCGCGGGCACGCATGTTGTCAAAGCAGTCCTCGGGATAGCTGACCGGATCGTTGCTGCTGATCCCCACGAAAGCCACTCCTTTGGGTCCCATCTCGCGTCCCAGGAGAATCAACCGCTCCTCGATAGCCTGCACATACGGGCAGTGGTTGCAGATGAACATCACCACCAGCACCGGACTGGCCTGATAATCGACCAGAGTGTGCGTTTTGCCGTCCACGCCGGGCAAGGAAAATTCCGGGGCGGATGCGCCCAACTCTCCGGGGGGGGTGTGCAACAGAACCATGAATGGATCTCCCTGAAAATGGCCGTAACCGATCTATGAAAAATAGGGAAGATGGAAAGGGAATCCCCTCATCCCCCATCCGTGCTCCTCCTTGGAGGAAGATCACAAGAAAAGCAAATCGGGTACATCAATGCAATTTTCATGCACGATCCTCGGGGAAGGCCATCACTTGGCTCAGTTGTGTCGCGCCCATGGCCAACATCACCAGTCGATCCACCCCCAGGGCTGCTCCAGCGCACTCGGGCATCCCGACTCGCAAGGCGTCGAGAAAGTTCCCATCAATCGGCAATTTCTCCTTTCCCGAAACAGCG
>JADFZD010000298.1 GCA_015232705.1 Magnetococcales bacterium
TCCCTTTGTATGCTGCGATGCTCGGGTCGTCGCGCCTTGTCTGAAGGCTCGCTGCCTTCATATGTCAACACGCCCTAAATCGCGCTCTTTTCAAAACGCATGTGTCGCGTTTCTTGCGAAAAATGCGTCACACGCAGCATACGCGCGCGTCGTCGATGCGCGCCGTCTACCTTCGACCTTCAGAAAACGACGCATCTCAACATGGTCGCAGTTTAAAAAACGCGCCAACGTCACACTCAAAAAGTCAAAGTCAAAACAAAAACCTCAAAAGCGCTGCCTCCGAACCACCGCCGGGGAGCTTCGGCCTCTGCTCCCCCGCAACCGCTGGCGCCATGAATCACTCCCCCAATTCCCCCTTATCCCCCTCACCCTGATGAAGGATCTCCTCCAACTTCTGCCAGATCGCCTCCATCGAGGCCGGCTTGGCCAGATAGGCATCGGCTCCAGCCTCCAGACACAACGCCTCATCCTCCGGTGTGGCCCTGGCAGTCAAAACCAGAGTAGCCAGCCCCGCAAACTTGGGATCCGCACGCAACTGACGCAAAGTCTCCAGACCATCCATCTCCGGCATGCGAATGTCCAACACCATGACCACCACCTCGGGATGTTTTTCCAACTCTTGCAAAGCATGCTCGCCACTGGCAGCCAACAACACATGCTCCACCCGCTTTTGCAAGCCACTGGCGATCGAGAAGGCCATGCGCATGTCATCATCGACCACCAACACCGTGACTGGCTTGTCGTCCACACGCAACGGTTCCCGAGGCGTCTCATCCGGAAACTCCGGATTGAGCGAATCCACCCCCAATCCGTCCTCCCCAAAACCGGATGCCACCTCCGAAGCCGCCAGACAACCCCCTACCCTCCGCGCCAAGGCCGAACGATCCATCTCTTCGAGCACGAGCGTAAAAAGGGTGCCGTGTCCCTCGCGACTGCGCACCTCGATCCGTCCAGACAACAGATTGGCCAGCTTGCGCGCAATCGAAAGACCCAAACCGGTTCCCCCGTATTTGCGACTCATGGCACCGTCCACCTGACGGAAGCTCTCGAAGATCAACTCAAGCTTGTCTTCGGGAATACCGATGCCACTGTCCTCCACCTGAAACTGCCACATCTGACGCTTGCCGCCATGCTGATGAAGCACCGGTTCCTCATACCGGCTTATCCTGAGCGAAATGCCACCGAATTCGGTAAACTTCACGGCATTGGAGAGGAAATTGCCCAGAATCTGTTTCAGCTTGACCCCATCGGTCACAAGCACCTCCGGCAGCGCGCCAATCAACACATCGGTCAACGTCAACCCCTTGCTCGTTGCAAGCGCTCGAAACGGATCCAGAATCTCGCGGGCAAACCGCGCCAGATGAATCTCCTCGACCACCAGTTCCATGCGACCTGCCTCGATCTTGGAAAGATCGAGAATGTCATTGATCATGTTCAAAAGATCCCGGCCACTCTCGTGAATCACCCGCACGGACTCCACCTGCTCGGGGGTCAGATTGGTATCCCGTGACAGCAGTTTCGAGAGGATCAACATGCTGTTCAACGGCGAGCGCAACTCGTGGGACATGTTGGCCAGAAACTCCGACTTGGCGCGATTGGCCGTTTCCGCCGCATCACGGGCACTCAGCATCACCATTTCGACCTGCTTGCGCATGGTCACATCACGCACCACCCCGGAACTGCCGACCACATGGCCCTGATCGTCCAAGAGCGCGGAAAGATAGACCTCCACCCACACAATCTCTCCCGAACGGTGCACACCCCGATACTCATCCTGAAGATACTGGATCTCGCCATTCATCAATCGGCTGAACTGTGCAAAAGAGCGCTCCTTGTCATCCGGATGAACATGATGCAGAAAGGGACGCCCCAGGGACTCCTGTACCGGATAGCCGCTCACCTCCTCCCAGGCCGGATTGAGAAAACTCCAGCGGCCCTGGAGATCGGTCTGGAAAATGACATCCTTGACATTCTCGACCATCTGCCGATAACGCCGCTCGGCCTGGTTCAACTCGCGAGCGATCTCCTCGGCCTGATGCTGCACCCGCTCCTTCTGTCCAGAGAGGGACAGCACGTTGACGAACAGCAGCAGATCGACCAGCATGCCAAGCAGCGCGATGATCAAAGGTTGCTGGCTCTTGAGTTCGGACTCAAACTCCGGACGGCTGGAAAACCGGGCCAACCAAATCCGTCCACCCGGCATTTCCAGGTTGCTCTCCCGAATATAAAGCGGCCTGTCACCAGCCGTGCCACCCTGTTCGGCATGGGAAGAGTACAATCGCCCTTCCCTGTCCACCGACCCGTTATCGAACAGGTCGAAGTGCAAATCAGAGACGCCAGGTCCCAGGATTCCTTCCATCAAATCG
>JADFZD010000299.1 GCA_015232705.1 Magnetococcales bacterium
ATCTGGAGGTCAGCCGCTGGCAGCAGGAAAAACTCAAGGTCGAATCGCTCAAGGGGCGCGCCAGCGGCACTCCGACAAACCTGACCTTCAGCAGTGAAGGGCATGGCGAACTGCGCTGGCCGTTCACCTTCAAGGGGCAGGGTCGCCTGGAGCAGCACGGGGAGGAGCGTCGCTGGGAGATCGCGGCGCTATCCGGCAAGCTGGCCAAGGAGGCCTTTCGTCTGACCAAACCACCGACACTCCATGAGCGAAGTCGGGATCAGGAAATCACCCGTATCACCCCCTGGGAGATCACGTTGGGGGATACGCAGTTTACCGGAAGCTGGAACCGGGAGGGAAAGCGGATCGAAGGGAGCCTTGCGGCACGGGGCGACCTGGAACTGGCGCGCCGACTGGGTTTTGGCGTTATGCGTGGGGCGAGCGCTCTGGAGATGCGGCTCTCCGGACCGGTCGAGCGTCCGAACCTGGAGGCCAGGGCGAGCGTCACCCAGGGGCGGGCGACAACCGATGCCCTGCGCCATCTGCCGCCCCTGGATCTGACTTTGAGTGCCGAAGCGCATGACGGCAAGGAGCCGCGTCTCTCCTGGAGCGCACGCGGTCTCTCCGAGGAGGAGGCGCGCGGTGAGCTGCTGCTGCCGGTACGCATTCTGGCCCGAGCCCCGTGGGTGGAGCGGCTTCCCGAGGGTCGTCTGGCCGGCGGGTTGCGGGCTGGAATCCCCTTGGATCTCCTGGCCAAATGGAGCGATCCCGAGCGCTTCGGACGACTGGAAGGGATGTTGCGCATCGATCTGGTGGCCGGTGGCACCCTCTCCCAACCGGTGGTGCGCGGCGGCGCGGAGCTGGAGCGGGGTCATCTGGAGTTGATCGAATCCGGCACCATCCTCCATGGGGTGAATCTGCACCTCAAGGCCGAGGGGGAAGAGCTGCTGCTGGAGCATTTCAGCGCCACGGATGGCGACAAGGGACGGATTGAGGCCACAGGACGGATGCGGCTCGATCCGGAACGGCACTTTCCCGTGCAGCTGGAGGTGACCTTCGCCGAGGCGACCATGGCGCGCCGTGACGATCTGACCGTGCAATGGAGCGGCCCCATGCGTCTGCGCGGCGATCTGACCGGATTGCGATTGAGCGGCGATTTGACCGTGAACCGAGCCGAGTTTCATCCAGGCAAAGCGACGGACGAGGAGATCCAGATCGTGGAACTCGACGAGCCGCATGCCGGAGAACCGCCGACCAGCACCCCCGCGCCACAGTTCATGCCTGCCGCGACGACCCTGGATATCAACGTCTCGATTCCCGGCCATGCCTTCGTGCGCGGCATGGGACTGGATTCGGAGTGGCTGGGGGATATCAAGGTGGGTGGCAGCGTGGGCGATCCCAAGTTGGCCGGTCAGTTGCGGGTGCGACGGGGCTATCTGGATCTGCTGGAGCGGCGCTTTCAACTGACCGAGGGGGCCTTGACCTTCGACGGTGCCTGGCCACCGGATCCGTGGATCGCCATGGAGGCCACAGTGCGGCGCGGCGAGATCACCACCCATGTGGGACTGGAGGGGGCGGCACGCCGTCCGCGAGTCAAGTTGACCAGCGAACCCCAGCTTTCCGAGGAGGAGATCATCTCCAATCTGCTGTTTGACCGCGCCACGGACAGCATCACCCCGGCCCAGGCGTTGCGTCTGGCCGTGGCGGTCAAGAGCATGCAGGGAGGCGGACCCGGATTGCTCGGCAGGTTCCAGCGCGGTCTGGGGATCGACCGGCTCGACGTGGGAGGCAACTCCCTGGAGAGCGGCACGGTGAGCGCTGGAAAATATGTGACCGACGAGATCTATCTGGAGGTGGAAAAGGGGATCAAGGCCGACTCCGGGCGCATCAACGTCGAGATCGAGATGACCCCGCAAATCTATCTCAAGACCGGCGTGGATGCCAAATCCAACGGCGATGTGGGCGTGCAGTGGAAAAAGGATTATTGACGCCCAGCGATTCAAGATCTCAAAAGTCAACGGGGTTCAGAGGCCCGTGGCCCGTGGTGGGATTCAAGAGCAAAGCCCTTGGGACTTATTTCTTGTGTGACTTTGCCTTGCGCGCGCTTTTCACAATAGGCCTATTTTCGCGCCTTTTGCGAGAACAGGCGCAAGCGCGCGCATATAGGCGTCCATAACCGTTGCGCCTTTGGCTACGGTGATCAACACAGGGTGCGCGGTGGGATAGACGCCTGCGGCAGCCTGCTTGAGGCAAGGCGAAGCGGAGTCGTTTTGCCAAAAGCGCAAAATGACTCCGCTTCCAAGTCTGGCGCGAAGATTTTTTACAAAACACGTAAAAAAATCTTTCATTGAATGTCGCGCCTGAAAGACAAAGACTAACAATAAAA
>JADFZD010000029.1 GCA_015232705.1 Magnetococcales bacterium
AAAACAGGAAATTCTTATGAAACAATAGGTTTTGTGTCATTCGTCGGATGACGGTTCGGTATTTATGTCGGAACTGAGGGGATCGTGGAGGGTGTTCGGACTCTCATGGCGACGCCGGTTGCGGGCCCGTTGTCGGTTACGCAGTCGCCGCACCTGATTGCGCAAGGCAAACAGGGAGTGGATTACTTTATCCAGTTCCATCTCCACGATGCCCAACTGGGAACCGGGTCCCCCGGTGACCGGGATCTCTCCCAAATCGGTTCCCGCCTCGTTTTCGGCTGGTGACACCATCTCTCCGATGCCGCTCTCCAGCCAGACCGGATTGACCTGACATGCCAGGGCAATCGCCACGGTCTTGCGAGAACTGCCAAACTGTCCGGCTTCCAGTTTGTGGATCGCCGCCTGACTGATGCCAACCCGCCCTGCCAACTCCTGTTGGGTCAAATCGGCATGCAGGCGGGCTGATTTGAAGCGTTTGGCAAAATCCAGGTTCTTGACCGTCTTGTTTTGACTCATGCCGATACCATACCATCATAGAGATTGATGAAAATTCATGTCCATGTTAGCGCATACAACTTGCTGAATCAATGTCTCTCGTGTATATTCACATGAAGTAATATTTTTGCGGTCTGTGGCCACAATAATTCCGGTCAATACGAAAAATGATGCAAAAATCCACAAGCATGATCAGTTCTCGATTACGTGCGCTTCGCCGGGAACTCGACCTGACACAACAGGAGCTTTCCGAACGGATCGGCGTGAGTCGCGCCTATATTGCGGATGTCGAAGCGGGTCGCAAGGAGCCGTCGCGCAATTTTATCGTCAAGTTGACCGATCATGTGCACATTTCGGGAGATTGGTTGCTCTCCGGGAGTGGGGAGATGTTTCTGGAGGGGGCCAAGGGGACGGTGCGTGATCGTCTGGTGCGCATGCTGGCGGCTACCGAGCGCGATGTCGAGGGGTGGTTGCATGGTCTGGGCGTGGGTCATCCGCATACAGCCTCGTTGGAGGTTGTCAACGGTGACATCTGGAATCAACGGTTTATCGAGCGGGTCTGTCGTCTGGAGGGGATGCGCGACGCCTGGTTGTTGCATGGCGAGGGCTCCCCGTTTCCGGGTGGACGGATGCGCCATGACGAAGAGGCGGTGAAACGATTGCGCGAGCTGTTGTCCTGCGAGGAGCGTGGATGGCACGTGTATCTGGTGACCGATCGAGCGGTGTTTTGTGTGGTGATGATCGCTCCGGCCTGGAGCGAGCAGTCGGACGGTCAGACGGACGACTACACCCTGATGGAGGTGATCGGCGGTTCGGTGGGGCGGCGCACCTTGAGTGAGGTTCGCGGGTTGCTTGGATCATTGGCGATTTATGTACTGGTAGTGCCCTCTGCGAGTTTGCGGCGTCTGGTCAACGGTTGGCTTGGCGTGCGGGAGTTCATGGGGTCGGGGCGGATGTCCGGTTTGATCGATGGGGCCATTCGCATCGAACGGGAGACTCAGGTTGGGGAGTACATCCCGGAGCCATTGGCGCAGATCGATGCGGTTCTGTTGGAGAGTGCCTGCAAGAGCGCTTCCGAGGAGCAGCGCACGGCCCGGATTCTCTATTGGCTGGCGACCTGGTTGCCGAACGCCGGTCATGACGAACGCATCTTCCTGGAAGGTCTGCTGCGGCGCAATTTCCCGGAATTTGGCGAGCAGATTTGGGAGAGTGGGGGGTGAGTCTCTTTCGGGATGTTGGGGATGATCGCCCCTTTGGGGGCGCGGTTGTCGTTTCTTGATGTGCCCTTTGTCTGCCGTTGGGGACTCCTGTTGATTCTGTCTGACTCCTGCGTGTTTCTGTATCCTGCCTGACGTATCATCCCGAATCCGATGGTTGCCATGATGGCATAAGCGAACCAATGGGTTCACTGGGTGAATGACAAGAAATCGAAGTTTCCCTGTTGGCAATGAGGCATTCTTGCGATTCACCCTATGGTTCAACAGGTTGGATCAGGCGAGCGTTTGCGACGGCCGCATTTTGGTTGAAACCTTTTGCAAAAGCTTCCATTGCACAGCTTCGATACTTATTGATTATCAAAAATAACAAATATAGAAAATTTCGGATTCGTCATGATACGAATCTTCAACGATGTCATGCAAGATTCAATGCGATGGCCATGATGACTTAGTCATTCATTCTGGACGTAAAGGCCCGGGCCATCGTAGACTTGAAATGTTTGGGTAAACACAAACGCTCCTTCGACGGTTGACCTGTAAATGCAGTCATCCTCAGACAAGGCTGGACGCACGTAATGGGAGTGGATCGATGTCATATGGCACACGCATCAACGCGCGTCTTCGTCCGATCATACTCTTTTTGATCAACGAGTTCCTGTTTGCTCAACGTTCTACCATGCAGCGCTTTCTCATCCCTTTTGGGGTGGTGGCCGTAGCATTTGAGTTCCGGGTCCTGATCGGCGCGCCTGAGATGGGTCTGCCCTATCTGACATTTTTTCCAGCCGCGGCCATATCTGCCTTTTTGGGTGGATTCTGGTCCGGGATGCTGGCTGCCCTGTTGGGCGCGACCATTGCTACATATTATTATATTCCTCCATTCCAACAGCTTGTATTCACATTTCATTCGGCGGTCGTGTTCGGCAATGTGGTTTATCTGGTGGACGAGGTGATTGTCTGTGCAGGCATGGGGGCCTTGCGCAGGTATCATCTCCGTTCTCGCGAGCAGTTTGCCGAGATGACCACCCTGTTCGAAACCATTCCGGAAATGATCTGGGTGAAAGACCCGGATGGACAATATCTGAAATGCAATGCCGCCTTTGAACAACTCGTGGGACGCGTTCGGAAGCAGATCATCGGACTCACCGACAAGGAATTGTTCGGAGAACCATTGGCATCGGTGATGCGCAAACAGGATCTTTCCTGCATGGAAAGTGAGGGTGTTCAACACCACGAAGCCTGGATCCACAGTGACAGTCTGGGACGACCGATCCTGCGCGAGACCATCAAGGTTGCGATGCGAACCGAATCGAACCGTCTGATTGGTGTTCTTGGCATTGGACGCGACATCACCGAACGTCGAAAAATGGAAGAGGCGATCGCCAACCAGCAACGTTTTCTGGAAGACGAGGTTACCGAACGCACCCGTCAGGTGGTTGAGCTCAACACCAGTCTGGAGCAGCTGGCGGCCAAGGCCATGGCCGCCAGTCAGAGCAAAAGCAGTTTTCTGGCCAACATGAGCCATGAGATCCGCACACCCTTGAATGCCATCCTCGGGTTGTTGCATTTGCTGAGTCTCACGCCGCTCAGCGAGGAACAGAAGGAGTACATCCGCAAAATTCGTGGCGCTGGACACTCTCTGTTGGGCATCATCAATGCCGTGCTGGATTTTTCCAAGATTGAAGCGGGACGCATGGAGCTTGATGCGCAAGAGTTCCGGATGGATGCGATGCTGGAGGATCTGGCCGTGCTCATGCACAGCAATCTTGGTTCCAAACCGATCGAGCCAGTGATTCAGGTTGCCCACGATGTACCCAATCATGTGCGCGGCGATGGCTTGCGTTTGATGCAGGTCCTGACGAATTTGGTAGGTAATGCCATCAAGTTCACTTCTAAGGGCGCGATTGTGTTGCGGGTGAGCTGTGAGCGATCCGAGGCAGATCGGATATGGTTGCGATTTGCCGTGCAAGACAGCGGTATTGGGATTTCCGAGGAGACACGGGCGCAGCTGTTCAGACCTTTTACCCAGGCCGATGTTTCGACAACGCGCAGTTATGGCGGCACGGGTTTGGGACTGGCCATTTCCAGAAGATTGGTTGCGTTGATGGATGGGGAGTTGGGCGTTGAAAGCCGGTTGGGGATCGGCAGTGAATTCTGGTTGACCGTACCTTTGGAGACGCCGATTCAACCGGAGGCGCGTGTACTGATTCCGGCCATGCGGGTTGTGATACTGGTTCGGCATCCCTTGCAGCGTGAGGTTCTGGCTGAGAATGCGCGTTTGTTGGGTTGGACGGTCACGCAGTTCGACGTACTTGAACCCCTGTTGTCGAACCCGGAAAAATGGCGTGACTGGGATGGCTGGATCATCGATTTGGAGTTGCCGGATTGGCAAAAAGCGCTGGCGCATGTGACGCATTGGCGTCAGGCCAAGAGTGACCCGGTGCCGTTGTGTGTGATGCTGCTGCCCTGCGGTCCGCTGGAGTCTTATGGTCAGATACCTCTGTTCGTCTGGGTGGATGGCACTCTGACCAAGCCGGTGACGTGCTTGGGTTTGTCGCGCACCTTCGAGATGGCCAGACGGCGACGGGCGGAGGGCGGGAATGTGTGCGACTCTGCGGAGGTAAGTGTGGCGAGGCGGTTGGCGGGTGTGCGGATCTTGTTGGTGGATGACAGCGAGGTCAACCTGGAGATTGCCCAACGTATTTTGCAAATCGAAGGGGCTGCCGTGACCAGCGCCACCCAGGGAGCGCACGCCTTGGTGTTGCTGCAGGCCGATCCAGAGGGATTTGATCTGGTGCTCATGGATGTTCAGATGCCGGTCATGGATGGCATTGAGGCCGTGCGTCGCATTCGGGCGGATTCCCGGTGGAGCCGGTTGCCGGTGATTGCGTTGACAGCTGGAGCCATGGAGAGCGATCGTCTCGCTGCGTTGGACGCCGGAATGAACGTGGTGATTGCCAAGCCGTTCGACGTGGATGAGATGGTGGTGGTTGCGTCGCGTCTGGTTGGTTCGGCCAACGCCGAAGCGTTTTTACCCCCTTCATGCCACCTGGATGCGCAGCAACCCTGGCCCAGTCTGGAAGGGATCGACCGGGCCAATACCATGCATCGCTTGGGCGGTGACTGGGACTTGTTCGTCTCCATGGCCAGCCATCTTCTGACCGAGTTTATGGGTATCGGCGGCAGAATTGGGGTCTGGATCGAGCAGGGACAGAGTGACAGAGCGCTCCAGCAGTTGCACAAACTGCAGGGTGTGGCCGGTAATGTTGGCGCAATCGAGTTGATGAGAACGGCGAAAGATCTGGAAGCCGGATTGCGTAATGGTCAACAACTGGATGAGATCCGCGCGACGTTGGAGGGCGTTGATGGTATTTTGATGCGTCTGCATGCTGCCATGGTGCCTTGGCGCTCGGATCGTTCCCGAGTTCATCCTCCAAAGGAGGCCGTGACGCGATCGCCTTCGATTCATGCCGATCTGTTGTCTCTGCTTCGAGCGTTGCAACATAATGATCTGGATGCCGTGACATTGTTTTCGGATCTGGAGCCGGAGTTGCGTCTCAGTGGTGCGGCGACAATTCTTGACGAGGCGGGACGGGCGCTCGAACATCTTGAGTTTGAACGTGCCCTGTTTTGTCTGGAACCGTTCCTCCATGAACGGCTCAATCGTGACATTTGATCGGAAGTGGTTCGTGTCAACGGTCTGCGCATCCCCCAAAAGCGTATCAATCCCCGCTGATTTTGAATCTGTCGAGCCACTTCCAGATCATAAGATAGGCGTGATCCGGAATCGCAGCCATCCGATTTGTGGTGTTTACGGGTGGCGTCCAGGGCCCAATGCATGGTCAAGAATGGTTCCATAGGCATTCTGACCCGTTGGTTGGGCCGAAACGCCTTGGTTGACGTTTGACCGTGTCGGGGAGGTGGCGCTGCTGTGGGAGCAACTCGGAGGGGGTGTGACTGCTCGGGTTGATTTGTACTTTGGTCCAGGTGTAAAATACAGGATTGTTGACCGCGACGGGTGACTCAACCAAGCTTTTCGGACTGCCTTGGTTCCGTCTTGCTTGGGCGGGAGTGACGCTCCAACAGCGATGACGCTCCTGTTACATCAAGCCGGTTGACCCATGAGTCCCATCTCTTGCACGGGTGGGGGGATGGGGTGTCACCTCATCATGAAAGAGGTGTCTGTATGATTTCGAGGAGTGTACGCCATGCCCGACAGGCCGGATGGGATGAAACATCATCTGTTAACGTATCTTAAAAATCGCAATGCCTTTGCCGATGCGCTCTTTTATGACATCACCGCGCTCACCGAAAAGGAGCGTGCCAAGCTCAATCCCCTGATCGAATTCGAAGGCTCCATCGTCGTCGTCCCTCCGGCGCAACATGCCGCAGCAGGGCAGACCATCCGTCATTATGAGTCGGCAGCGGCGTTTCTCAACAGCGATGATCACCCGGCACGCGCCATCGTGCTGGCCGGTGTGGGCAGTTCCGTCCTGGGCGCAGCGGCCCTGGCGCGTAATGTCGCCAATGTTTGCGGGATGGATGTGGCTGCCGTGGTGACCGGTTATGGCATGCTGGATATCATGGATGAGGCGCTTGGCGGTTGCTATTTTTATGGCGCTGCGGACCAGACCCTCATGGAACTTGAAAAATTTCTCAAACAGTTCCCACAAATGGCCTGGGGCATCAAACTGGCCCAGTCATCCACCTTCGGGATGTGGAGTCAACTCTCGGATATTCGCCCCCCCAAACTCCGGGATAGCCAGACGCTGCTGACCATTCTTTCCGCTCAGACCGCCGATCTGCGCCTGCTGCTGGGACACAGCAAAGGGAGTCTCATGATCCGTTTTGCCCTCGCTCAGCTTTTCCAGTCCGGCCATGCCTGTCTTCAAAATCTCACGGTCGTCACCCTTGGCGCGGTCGTCGATCTGCCGGATCAACTCTCGATGAAACGCCAGATCATCGGCGCTCTGGACTGGTTCGGCGGCATGAACTCCCGCATGGGGGTTGCCTATACCCTCGTTCCCAATGCCTGGCATCACACCAATACCCAAATTCCCTACCACCTCTCCGTCGAAAGCGTGCTTCAAGAGCTGGCACTGTGTCCACACCCCTGAAAAAACCGTTGCTCCCGTTTCCCCGCAGCGCGCTGCGGAGCGATGGGGTTTCTCGCCCCATCAAGCATGACGCGGCATGCGCACCGAGATCAGGGCTCCTGGCGCGCCAGCGTGCCTGGGCATCCTCTGGCGGTTCGGAGTGGATCGAACGATGACATCCCTGGCCTTCCAAAATCCTGATGGCCCCACGCCGGACAGTCGCGACGTCGCACAAAGTCGCCACACCGTTTCTGCCATGTCGGCTGGAAACCGTTTCATCTTTCTGGGTAGCCTGAATGCTCTTTAGGCCGTGGCCCTCGGGGCGTTCGGCAAACATGCCCTGATGGATTTGTTGTCCCAGAGCGCCCTGGAAACCTGGCGGACCGGCGCCCATTATCATCTGGTCCATGGGGTGGCCCTGCTCCTCGCCGGCCTGGTGGCCGAACGTGCGCCCCATCCACACCGGGCGCACCGCCCAGGATGGCTCTTTCTGGCGGGGATTACCCTCTTCTCGCTCTCCCTCTATGCCATCGCCATCACCGGAATGCGTGTTCTTGGGGCGATCACCCCCCTGGGCGGATTCTGCTTTTTGAGCGGTTGGCTCTTCCTCGCTTGGTCCGTCAAATCCCGGCGCATCTGATCGTCCAGGAAATTCTGGCATGACCCACGATGTTGATATGGGTGATTGGACAGGTTTGTCGTGGTGTTGCGGCGTCTTTGCCGCGTGAGCGTCTGGATTCCCGTTTGTGAGGGAATGAGGGCCTATGGCTATTCATGCCTCTCGGTTGCGCCTCAGGATGAAACTTCTTGTTTGACCTCATCCCCCACAATCCGAATCCGAATGCCCAGGCAGGCGCCCCAATCGGGATGATCGGGCAACAAAAGAGGCTCGACATGGGCCAGCATCAGATCACCGGATGGGGATTTGACCCATTGTCGGTAATCCGGGGTATCACACAATCCCTCGGGCAGGAGATCCGTCAACTGGCATGACGGGGGTTGCGCCCCCTCAGCCTCCATGCCCTGTAACGACTTCCGGGAGTTCCAAGGTAACCGCAACGCGGTCGCATCCTGTCTCTCCAACCCCCAAAGAAGATTGGCCGGTTGGTTGGCCAGCCTGATCCTCTCTTCGGAATCGATCACCAGGACCGCATCCGGGATACCATCCAACAGATCCAGAAGCCAGTTTTTGGCGCGTCGCGCCTCTTCCAGGGTCTCTTCGGTGCGCCGGGCGATCAGCAGAATCTCCAGGTTGGCGGCCAACTGCTGGGTCATCTCCAGAATCTCCCTCTGGTGCGCTCCGAAGGTCGCATCCAGGGAGGCCATCTCCAACACCCCAAGCAGACGTTCGCCCCGCAGCACCGGCAATATCATCAGACAGCGCGGCGCGACCGACCCCAGTCCGGATTCAATCCGCCAGAAGCCCTCTTCAGGGAGATGGAACACCATCGGTTGATGGTCGATGGCACACTCTCCCAGCCACCCCTCGCCCAAACGAATCGACTCCGGGGCCAACGCATCCCCAAAAGCCCCCACCTTGATCAAAAGCGCTCCCGAATCCTCCCCCTCCAGGACATACAGGGTGGCTTGATGGATCGGGAAAAATTGATTCAACTGGCTGAACCAGCCGCGGCATAACCCCTCCAGATCCCGTGCCTGTTGCAAGGTGACGGCGAATTCGGCATGTCGGCTTTTGGTGCGCGCCTCGACCACCAGTTTTTCAGCCGCCTCATGGGTTTTGGCCATCGCCTCCTGTTTGGCGCGTGACTCGCGCATGGCGCGCAAGGCCAAGAACAGCAGTGCGAAATTTCCCATCCCGGTCAGAAAGATCACCAGCAGCATCTCTTCTATGGGCGTGGCATACTCAAGATCTCCCAACAAGACCAACGACCAATCCCCTGCCGGATCGTTCCAGCGGAGCTTGGCCATGGCACGCGCGTACCGTGCCTGGCCTATGCAGATCTCCTCCTGAAGGACATCGAACGGCAGGGTATGGGGGACGTTCCCTTTTTCATACAGTTTGCCGAACTGGTTGAGTTTGGCGATCTCCTCAAGCCGCGCGGGCGTGGGCTCACCATTGAGACGAAAGACCCACTCCTTTTCGGTACTGGCAAACACCACCCCTTGCGGAGAAAGCAACAACGCCTTCCGGTTGGGAACGGCAATCGTCTGATCCAGATAATCCCCCAGCATTTTGATCACCACCACGCCGATAATCGCACCTTGAAGGATTGACCCCGCGCGAATGGCATCCGCGACGTACAAACCGCGCTCCTGGGTCTTGGATCCGACCGCCGCATAGACATTCTCCTTGCCGGCCATCGCCTGTTGCCAATAGGGACGAAATTTAATGTTCTTGCCCACACTCGATTCATGGTCGCTCTCATGCACCACGATCTTGCCTTCGTTGTTCATCACATAAATCCCGTCCGCATCGAGCATCAGGCGTGCTACGCGCATGCGTGCCAATCCCTCCGCGTCGTTCTGCGTCCGTTTTCCGGTCACCAGTTCCTTGAGAATCGGTTCGTTGAGACCCAACAGCGAAGTCACCCCCATGGCCCGGCCGCGCATGGTTTCCAACTCCAGGCTGACCGCCTCGCGTTGCGCCATGCCCTCCAGTTGATGCCGGAAATCCCGCTCCATCACCGATCGAAAAAGATGCCCTGCAACCAGACTGCCAGCCAGGGCGCCCAGCACGATCAGCAAAAGGGCGGTTCGTCGGTGGTTCAAGAGCCAACAGATGAGCGTGCGCATGGACTAGACCTCCACCTGGAAGGGCGCAAGCGACGCCTTGAGCACAGACAATGCCTCATCGAATTCGTAGGCGCGCAAGGCGGTGTCGATACGACTCCAGTTCTCGCCACAGGCGGATTTGAACAGCGCCGTCTCTTCGTTCCAGATCTCGTCGGCCTCACTCCCGAAATCGGTCAGCACTCCGGCCAGCCTGCCCCCGACGATCCGCAAACGCTCCCGGTCGATCGATCCGGAAAGCGATTGGGCAGTACCCAGCGACTCGCCGGGAAGCCCGCGTCGCAATCCTTCGAGAAGCGCCTTCAAGGAAGGCGCGATTTCGTCGATGCGCGCATCTATGATGGCGCGGGTCTCATGGTTGCGGATGGCCGTCTCGATCCGGCCCGCCTGTTCCTGCAAGCCGCTCGCGCCGATGTTCCCCGAAGAGCCTTTGAGGGTATGCGCCTCCCGCTCAGCGGTGCTCCAGTCGTCGCCATCCAGGGAGGCGCGGATCCGATCGATGAAATCGGTCTGTCCAGAGAGAAATTTGCCCAGCATCGAGAGATAGAGCTTCGTCTTGCCCACGACCCGTTTGAGTCCAAGATCGACATCCAACCCCGGTATGTCGCGCGGAATGGCCTGTGTTTCCGCGCCAACGGGTGTGACCAGGGCCTGGGGTACGGGCGTGGATTTTTCCTGGGTTTGGGGTGCGGATTCGGATACCGCCGCCGTTGGAGACTGGATCGGCTCGGGCAGGCTGGGGGAGGGCGCGAGATCCGGTGCTGTCCGGATCTCCGGTTTGGAGGACGGATTGACGTGGGTGAATGCCGACCCGGCGATCGCGCCTGGGGTTACGACCCTCCGGCGCGGGGGAATCCATTGGAGCAGCGCGCGCCACAATGCTTCTGGATCGATCGGTTTGGCCACATGATCATTCATGCCCGCGGCCATGCACCGCTCCCGATCCTGTTGCATGGCGTTGGCCGTCATCGCCAGAATCGGCAATCGCGTCTGATCCGGCAGCTTGCGGATCTCCATCGTCGCGGATAGGCCATCCATCACCGGCATATGCATGTCCATCAACACGATGTCATACACATGCTTTTGCACCATCTCGACCGCGATTCGACCGTTCTCCGCCAACTCGACGACAAAACCGGCATCCTCCAGAATCCCTTTGGCCACCTCCTGGTTCAGATCGTTGTCTTCCACCACCAGAATTCGCGCTCCGGCTATGGAATCCAGATCCAGTTCCGAATCGCGCATGGAGGGCGTGTTGGAGACCCTTGCCTCGGATTCATCCCGCTCTTCGCCCATCAGGCGCATCACGCAATCCAACAGCATCGATCCATTGACCGGTTTGATCAACACCTCGCCAATCCCGGCATTTTCGGCATCCTTCAACACCTCTTCGCGTCCATAGGCCGTGACCAAAGAGAGACGCGGCATCCGATGCAACGGGAGTTCCTGAATGCGCAGCGCGGTTTCGGCACCGTTCATGACCGGCATCCGCCAATCCAGAAAGACGATTTCGAACGGCGTGCCGCGTCCATCCGCCATGCGAATGGCATCGATGGCCTGATACCCCCCCTCCACACCCTCGATCGTCAACCCCAGATCGTGCAGCAGATCCATCAACACCACACGGGCGTTGTCGTTGTCGTCCACCACCAGCACGCGTCGTCCGCGCAGATCCGGACGAGGGGCCAACAGACGCACGTTTTTTTGTCCCTTTCCGAGGCGGGCCGTAAACCAGAAGGTCGAACCCACCCCTACCTCGGACTCCACCCCTACCTCGCCACCCATCAACGCAGCCAGATTCCGGGAAATGGCCAACCCCAGGCCCGTGCCACCGAATTTCCGCGTCGTCGAGGCATCCGCCTGACTGAAGCTCTGAAACAGCCGTCCCATCTGGTCGGCAGTCAATCCGATCCCCGTATCCCGCACCCCGAAACGCAACAGTACCTCCTGCGCACGCTCCTCGATCCGACGCACCACGATGGTGATTTCACCCTGCTCGGTGAATTTCACCGCATTGCCGATCAGATTGGTGAGTACCTGTCCCAACCGCAAGGGATCACCGCGCAGGGCGCACGGCAGATCCGCGGGGAGGCGCACATGCACGGCCAACCCCTTTTCCCGCGCCCGATGCTCCAGAAGATCGA
>JADFZD010000002.1 GCA_015232705.1 Magnetococcales bacterium
GATATAAACATGATCTGTATTTATGGTTACCTTTCAATTGATGAATAAATTGTTAAATAATATCGTCATATTTTTTGTTATTTTTTGATGATCTGGGTAAGTTTCATGAGCGGCGTGTTGGCTTTTACGCATTATCAACAATAAAGGGAGATGTACGATGGCAGGGGAAACCATGATGTTCAAGTTGAGCGGAGCTGCTCAGGCTGCCCAAGTGCCCATGCTCGCGGGTAAGTCCTATACGGTAGGCAGCACCGTGGCAACGGGAGATGGCTTGGCGAACTGGATCTTTTTGAATCCGGTGGCTGGCAATGGCGCCAATAGCGGCATGGTGGCCCTGAAATTGGAAGGCGCCCGCCAGACGGGTCAACTCTCCGCCCTGGTCGGCAAGACTGTCACCGTGGGCAAGTCGCCGGTCGGCGCGACTGCTGCCGGCAAATGGTTGATTCTGCATCCGGGCATCTCCGGCACGGCTGCCAAGGGGGGGCTGGCCGGTCTGGCCATGCAGCCCATGGGATTTGAAGTCGAAGGCACGGCTGCCAAGGGCGCGGCCTCCGGCAAGGGCGCGGCCACCGGCAAGGGTGCTTTGATCTGCAAGGGCGCCGGGAGTGGTGGCAAAGGCGCTGCGGCGGCTGCGGGTGGCAAGGGCGCCATGGCCGGCAAGGGTGCCGCGGCCTGCAAAGTGGGTACAGCCGCTGCGGGCAATGAAACGATGGCCGTTGCCGCCGGATCCACGCTTGGGACGGGTGGCTCCATTGCCACCGGGACCACCAACACCATGGCGGGCGGATCGGCGCTGACCGGTTCGGCGACCCTCTCCGGTGGAGCCAAGACCGCCGCCAGTGCTGCGAGCGCTGCCGGTGTCAAGGGCGCTGCCACGGGCGGGACCATCTGGACCGGTTCCGGCACCAGTCTGGGACTCGGCCTGGGGCTGGGCGCCTGGGGACCGATTTTGCTGGTCGGCGCCCTGGCCGCAGTCGGTGTCGGCATCTACAGCTACATGAAACGTTCGCAGGAAGATGGCGAACTGGAAGACGCGCTCAGCTGATCGGGCGCGCTTTCGAGACTCTTGTTCGGTTCCGCCTGCCGGTTGGCCAACTCCGGTTTGCCAGTCGGCGGGCGGATCTTTATTGACCCCGTTTTGAACGACCGCGTCCAACCATGAAAAATCGTTTGCTGGCCGGATTCAGCTATTTGGGCGTTTTGTGTCTGGTCCCATTGCTGGTGGAGTCGAAAGATTCGTTTGTGGTGTTTCACGCCAGACAGGGCTTGGTGCTCTGGGTCTGGACAGTGCTCTCCTACTTTGCCATGCACCTGCCCGGACTGGGGCCCTATCTGTTCAGCACCTCGACCGTGCTGGTGCTGTTCTTGAGCATGTTCGGCCTGTTTTCCGTCGTGATGAATCAACGCTGGCGCATCCCGGTCATCGCCTCGCTTGCGGGATTGCCTGCTGAACAGCCGCAGAAAGCCGCATGAGCATGGCCGCAGAGTCGAACAACAGCGCGGGCAGGGCTGCCAATGCCCCCATGGTGGAGGATCTGCAGGGCTATCATCACAACGCTCTGTATCTCATCGTAGCCATTGTCATGATTTTCTTGACCATGGTGCTGGCCCTGCAACCGCTCTATTTGAGCCGTGTGCTGGGACTGGCGCGCGAGAACGCCGGGTTCGTGAATGCCAACATCCAGGCCATTACGGAGTTGGTAGATCTGCTCTTTGTCGGGTATCTCGGCTACATTTCCGACCGGATTGGCCGCATACCTCTGATTGTTTATGGCTTTTTACTGGCAGGAATCACGGCGCTCCTGGCCCCGTTTGATCAGGAAGTTGGCGCCCTGCTCGGATTGAATGCCCTGGTGATCTTTTATGTGGTCCGGGTGCTGATGTCGCTCGGGGGCACGCTTATCTGGCCACAGATCGCCACGCTTACGGGAGATTACACCCGTCAGGAGGATCGACCGCTCCTGCTGGCCAACGTCGGTTTCATGATGGCCTTTGGGGTGACGATCGTCTACGCGGTCTTCATGCAACTGCCCGAACAGATCGGCGTCACTATGACCATGTGGCTGGCTGGTCTGTTCGCGCTGGCGGGTGCGTGGCTGGCCCGGAAACTCCTGGTGGAGACGATGCAGCCCAAGATGGTGGACCGCAGCTTTCCCTTCAAGGATGTGTGGTCACTGGTCAAGCAGGAGCAGGGGTTGCGGTTGAGTTTTCTCTCGGCCTTCACGGCCCGCAACGACATGGTGCTCGTCGGCTTGTTCCTGATGACCTGGTTCGTCTATTTCGCAGATCTGCTGGAGAAGACCAGCCATGAACAGGCTGCATCACGCGCCGGGCTGGTCATCGGTCTGTTGGGGCTGGTGGTGCTGATTTCCATTCCGGTCTGGGGGCGGGTCACCGCACGGATCGGACGCATCTCCGCCATCGTTATCGGTCTGTTGATCTCCGGCATCGGTTTTGCGGCGATGGGGTTGATATTAAACCCCTTCTCCTGGTGGATCTTCCTGCCGGTCACCATCATCGGCATCGGACAGGCCGGCTGCGTGTTGGTCCCTCAGACCCTGGCGCTGGATCTGGCCCCGGAAGAGATCCGCGGTTCGGTGCTCGGCGTATTCAACACGGTCGGATGCTTTGGGGTGATTTTTTTCCTGCAGGTCGGCGGACTGCTGTTCGATTGGCTCGGTCCGACCGTGCCGTTCATATTCATGGGGATCGTCAATCTGGCGCTCTTCGCCTATGCGTTGACCCTTATGAAGGTGGCCCGGGAAGGGCCGAAACTGGCTGAAAATTTGGATCTCTCCTCCATCTAAATTCATCAAAGGGATGGCTTGTAATGCCTAAAATCGTATTTGGATTGATTGCCATGGCGCTTGGCCTGTGGGGCGTCTCGACTTGGTGGTGGTCGATCGTCGAACTGCTGCGGGGGCTGGTGCCCATGGCGTTGTTGATTCTCGGCATCGTGTCGTTGGGGGCCGGGGTCACGAAGATCAAAAAGGAGCAGCCCACGACCCCAGTGGATGCGGAACTGTCCGAGACCTCCTCCCAATCCGACGAGTAGAACGCTATGTTTTCCAGCAAAAGCGTCGAATGTGGCCTCCAATACAGGAAATATCTTTATATCCTGGGGGCGATGGCCCTCCTGGGCCTGATTGGAAGCTACTGGTATTTGAACTATTTCCTCGATGAGATCGGCATCGACTCGGAGAAGGCGATCGCGTTGACGCGCGACATGGGCCGCAAAGGGGTCCATGCGATCACCGATCTGCCCGGAACCCCGGTACAGAGCGCGCAAGCCGTCATGGCGCAAGGTCAAGCCGCAGGGATGGTGTGGCCGCAGTCCCTCTTCCAGAATCCAGCGCCTCTGCCGACGGATCAGGAGTCCTTTTCCACCGTGGTGCGCTCCATTCTGCCGAGCGTGGTGAACGTCAGCACGCAGAACCGCAGTCTGACCATGCCCAACACCATGCCGATGTCCACCCCGGCGGTGCCTCCGCAGCCCAACGCCGCGCAACCGGCCAACATGGCGGCACCAGCCGGTACCGACGGACTGAAATTTGCCAGCCCCTTCTCCGGCGTGGCCATGGAGAGCATCGGTTCCGGGGTGATCGTGTCGGCGGATGGTTACATAGTCAGCAATTTCCATGTGGTCGAAAACTCCCAGAACGTCTTCGTGACCGTCTTCGGTCCTTATGGGATGCAGCGCTATCCCGCCGATGTGATCCGCCTGGATCCCACCCGCGATCTGGTGTTGCTCAAGATCAACGTGCCGATTCCCCTGCAACCGGCGCCACTCGGCAACAGCGATCTGCTGGCTGTCGGCGAGCCGGTGATCACCGTAGGGTGTCCCTTCGGCCTGGATCAGACCGTGAGCAAAGGGATCATATCCGGCGCCCGCAAGGCGGTCACCATCGAAGGGACGATCCACAAGGATCTGATCCAGACCGATGCTGCCATCAACCAGGGCAACTCCGGCGGACCGCTCGTCTCCCGCTACGGCTACGTGATTGGCATCAACACCGCCATCTATTCGCCGACTCAGGCCTTTTCCGGCGTGGGTTTCTCGGTGCCGGTGAACAGCGTCAAGGAGTTCGTTGCCGAAGTGATCTCCATCCCGGAGGTGACGCCCGCCATGACCCAGCCGGGTTGGCTCACGCAGACGCAGGGACGCCAGGTGGCCGCCACCCGTACCGGACCGCCGGCGATTCCCCTCAATGCGGTAGCCCCGCATGGGGACCGCGGCGCGTGCGAGAATTGCCATGTGATCCTGCGCAACGGCCAACCGATCAACCAGACGGTCGGCAACGGTGCCGCCGCACCTGGCGGAGCCAATGGCATCAACGTCTCGCTGAATCCCCAGAAACCCGGCACTGTCGGCAGTGGCGCGGCCAATTCGGTCGGAATCACGGGTACGGTGCCCGGCGCGGCGAATCCCCCTGGAGCAACGGGCGTACCGGAAACCACGAATGCAGTCGGGTCGGCCAATCCTCCCGCTCCGTCGGCCAGTGTGGTTTCCATGATCCTGGGTGCGGAGTTCAGAACGTTGGACGACACCCTGGTCAAACGGTTCCAACCCCCCTATTCGACCGGCGTGTTTCTCCAGAGCATGCAGCCCGGTTCTCTGGCCGAAACCGGTGGCCTGCAAAACGGCGACATCCTCTTCAAGGTGAATGGTCGTTGGGTTCGCAATCCAGATGAGTTGCAGCAACGGTTGCAGGAGATCCCGCTCGGCGACAAGGCGCGCTTCTCACTGGTGCGCAAGCGGCAGCGCATGGAGGTGATCCTGACCATGAATCCGCAGCCGGTCAATGTGGTGCCACAGGCCATGGTGGTTGATCCGGCCCAGGCACCGGTTACGTCTGCGGCGCAGCCGATTGATACAGCCAAAGGCGCGCCAAAAACCAAGACCAAGACCAAAGCCGGTCAGCCCAAGCCGCCCACGGAGTTCGAGTGGTTCGGCATGGAGTTGCAGCCGATTCAAAAGAACGCTGCGGCCAAGAACCCCGCACTCAAGAACAAACAGGGGGCCGTGGTCCAGGAGGTTGACCCCGGCTTGCAGGCCGAAATGGCTGGCATGCGCGCCAACGACATCGTGGTGGCGATCAACGGCAGCCCGGTTGGCAGCAATGCGGAGTTGGACCAGGCGATCAAGGCCAATGCCACGGCAAAGACGATTCTTCTTGATGTGGAACGTGACGGTAAAAGAATGTTCGTAACATTGCAATGACAGCAATGATCCTCATTATCGCCAATGAATAACGGCTGACAGGAGAAACAGCGCGATGGAAAAAATCAAAGACGGACTTGGAAGTGACAAGAAAAATGCCAAGCCACAATCCATTGGTGACAAATCCGTGGGTGCTGATCCGGTGAGTACCGAAGACGCGGCAGCTACCCAGATGGATGCTGTTTTGCAGCGTCAGATCGACGATAAGTTGAAGGGTAAGCAGAACGGGAAGCCCCAATCGTCCAACAAGATGTTGTCCGCAACGGAGCTGAAATCAGCCGCAGATTCCAATCTGGTTTTGAAGCTTGGGGAAGCCGCTGCGGCCAAGCCATCCGAACAACCTGCCCAGCCCGAGAGTGCCGCGACCGGGGATGTGGCAGAGGTCGAGACGCCTGCGGCGGCTGCCGAACCGACTCCCGCTGCCGAAGCGGCTCCCGCTGCCGAACCGACTCCCGCTGCCGAAGCAGCTCCCGCTGCCGAAGCGGCTCCCGCTGCCGAAGCGGCTCCCGCTGCCGAAGCGGCTCCCGCAATCGAGGTGACAGAACAACCGGAAGCGGTTGTTCAATTTGCAGAGCCTGCCAAGCTGGAAGAGTCGGCTGAGGTAGCGGTTGCCACGGAGGTCGGCACCATGCCTCCGGAAGAGAAACCGGCCAATCCGATTGCCGAGAAGATGGCCGAGATGTCCGGGCTGGCGGATCACTTCACCGATTTGGCGCGCGCACCGGTGCAGGCTGCCGCTGTCGAGGCCAAACCGGACGAGGAGAGCCCGAAGGTCGATCTGCACATGACGAAAAAGGATCCCTATGTGGCCGCTGCCGAGAAGGAGCGGGTCCTGAAGATGATCCGGGATGCCGCCTCCAAACGCATGGAGGAAGGATTTGATCTGCGTGCCACGTTGAAGGCCAGGATGGGGCTGCATGAGGAGGCACCAGCCACGACCGAGGCCCCTGCCGAGGCTGAAGCCCCTGTTGCGCTCGATGTGGCTGAGGAGAAACCGGCCTCCGGTTTCACGATCCAGGAAGATGTTATCACAATCGCGGTGCCTGAGAGTGCCGCGACCACCGGGGAGACCACTCCCCAGGCCACTGAAGCGGGGCCGGAAACGGTTCAGGCCGAGGTCACACCGCCTGTGGCTGAACCCAAGCCCGCAGCTGTCGAAAGTGCGCCACCGGTGCAACCTGGTATTTTGTTGCCTCCTTCGATGAAGGCACCGAGCGGGGGCCGGATGAAGATGGATCCTCTGCCGTCGCCGAGCCAGGCCCGGTTGACCGAAGCCTTCCTGCGCCAGTTGAAGGGGCACGAGCCCTTGCCAGAGGAGTTGGAGATCAAGCGGACACGACCGAAGAGTGCCGATGCCGAAGCGCCGCAATCCGAGGCCGAGGAGGCGTCGGCAGCCAAACGGGCACGACGTGTCGGACGTCGTGTGACCGAGGATGGTTCCATCGAAGTGCCGGTGGAAGCGCTGGGAACCGGGCTCTTCAATGCCCTGGGTGACATGGTGGGCGCGGTGGTCGAGGGAAGTGTCGCGGCGGCGATCAAGGTACAGACCACCGTGACTGGTGAAGCGCCGGTGGAAGAGGCTCCGGGTCCGAAGCTTTCTGGAACTGATCGTGCCGCCCAGCGCATTGCCAAGGGGGTCAAGGAGGCAGGTGGCGGCGTTGCAGAGATCGTTGTTGGCGCGGGGAATATCGTGATCGGTGCGGTTGGCATCGTGACCATGCCGGTGCTTGGGGCCCTTGGTTCGGTATTCCAGGCGTTCAAACCCGCCAAAAAATAATCGGGGTATCGGCAGTTCGTATCTTCATGGAGCAAATAGGACGATTCCATTTACATCCACGCCGAAGGGATAGAAAGACCATGCAAAAAAACGATCGCAGTCCACTTTTGCTCGGCATCGACCTGGGGACCTCCAGGACAATGATCATGTCCAATCGGGGGGACAAAGCAACGGTGCGTTCCGTTGTCGGCTATCCCAAGGACATCATTGGCGTCAAGTTGATGCATCAATCGCACATGATTGGTGAAGAGGCAGTCAAGCGGCAATCCTATCTGAACATCCACTTCCCTTTGGAGGACGGTGTACTCAAGGATGCCAACGATCAGGCCACGGAAGCGGCCAAGTTGTTGATCAAGCACGCCATCCACCTCATGCAACCCCAGCCGGGCGAAAAGATCTACGGCGTTCTGGGCGTTCCGGCGCGCGCTTCGCTGTTCAACAAGAATCAACTCTTGAAGATCACCCACGAGCTTCTGGATCTCTCCATGGTGGTCTCCGAGCCCTTCATGGCCGCTTATGCCATCGATCAGTTGAACAACGCAATCATCATCGACATCGGCGGCGGCACGACCGACATCTGCGCCATGATGGGGACGATTCCGGGGGTCAACGAGCAGGTGACGGTGCTCAAGGCCGGAAATTACATTGATCTGGTTTTGGAAAATTTGATCCGCGAAAACCATCCGCATGTGCAGATGACCAACAACCTGGCGCGCAAGATCAAGGAACAGTATGCCTTTGTCGGCACGCCCCAGGAGGAGATCGTTGTCAACATGCGCATTGCCGGCAAACCGGTGTCGATCAACCTGACACGGGAGATACGCACCGCCTGCGAGTCGATCGTCAGCGAAATCGTGGAGCATCTGCAGGCATTGATCAGCGTTTTCGATCCCGAGGATCAGGAAGAGGCGTTGCAGAACATCTATCTCACCGGTGGCGGCTCCAAGATTCGCGGCCTGGAGGAGATGATCGTCGCGATGATGAAGGATTACGGTACGGTGCAGGTTCAGCAGGTGCCGGATCCGGATTACTGCGGCGTGATCGGCGCCTTGAAACTGGCAATGGAGTTGCCGCCCCAGTACTGGGATCAGGTTGGACATGTAGCCTCCGCGTAATGCAGCCGTACCGACCATGCGCGCCCACCTTCAGACGGATGGAGAGTTGAAAATGACATCGACATTGACCATGTCACGCAGCCTGACCACCAGGATGCTGGCCGCCATGAGCTATCTGGGGATCCTCTCTCTGGTGCCGCTGGTGGTGAACCGGGACGATCCCTACGTCCGTTTTCACGCCCGCCAGGGGATCGTGTTGTGGATGTGGGAAGTTTTGGCCATCTACAGCCTGGTATTCCCAGGACTTGGACGCGTTTTTTTCGGCACTTCGAGCCTGTTGTGTTTCATCTTTTCCGTGATCGGACTGATTTCGGTCTTCACGGGTCGGGCCTGGAAGCTGCCATTGATCGGCAATTGGGCAGAAAATATCTGAAATCAGAGATGAAGGTGGGACAGCTACAACGCACACCGCAAAGAGACAAGGAAGGCCGGTCACGGGCCTTCTTGTCTCTTTTGTTGGCCATTCTGCTGTTGATTTTTGCTTCCCAGAACATGCATGCGGTGCAGATCCGGCTGATTGTGGGGCCGCCATTCGATCTGCCTCTGATTCTGATCATCTCCGGGGCATTCATTGCCGGATTTCTTTTGTCGACGGTCAACCATCTGGCACGCAAGGTTATGCGCATCCGCCGCAGGGATGAGAAATCATGAGTTACCCGCAATGCCTGATCTGCCACAAAACCGTGGGATGGACGGGTCTGGTCGTCAACATCGGCCTGTCGTTGCTGAAGCTGTTCGTCGGTTTCATCTCCGGTTCGCAGGCGCTGATGATCGATGCGCTCTATTCGGCCAAGGATGTCTTGACCTCATTCATCATTCTTCTCGGGCTGAAATATTCCAAAAAACCGATCGATGAAGAGCATCAATTCGGTCATGGCAAGGCGGAGTTCCTGTTTTCACTGATTGTAGGTCTGTCGATGATCATCATCACCGGGATGTTCATCTATTTTGAGGCCGACAAGCTCTTCTCCGGTGCCGGGATGACCCACAAGGCCCCGCACATGATCGCGCTCTGGACCGCGCTGTTCGTGGTCGGTGCCAACATCTACATGTGGTATTACACCCGCTGCGTGGCCCAGCAGGTCAACAGTCCGATTGTGGCCATACTCTCGGAACATCAGAAATCGGATGCCATCTCGTCCATGGCCGTGGCTTTGGGCATCATCGGCTCGCACTATCTGAACATGCCCTGGTTGGATACGCTTGTGGCCGTCGGCGAGTGTCTGGATCTGTTCCATCTGGGCGTCAAGATCTCCTGGGAAGCGTTGCAGGGATTGATGGATGTCGCCGCACCTCAGGAGACCATTCAGAGGGTGCAGGAGCTGACGAAATCCGTCGCCGGCGTAAAGAGTGTGGAGAGTGTGATGACCCGCCGGGTTGGCCAGGATATCTGGGTCACGCTGGTGGTTGGCATCGATCCCGAGTTGACAATCGAGCGCGGCAAGGAGATCAGTCTCTGGGTTGAGGAGCGGCTGGTGAATGCCATTCCGCATCTCGGCGAGGTGAGTGTCCATTTCAAATCGGCCAGCGGCACTCTTCCGGAGTTGCAGCAGATGGAGGATGAATTTGCCGAAATGCGCCACAAATTCGCCAAACGAGTCGAAACAGAAGCGCCCGACCTTGGGGTGGTGTGATTCATGGAGAGTTTCCGGATCGTTCTGATGCTTTCTCTGTTTGTGGCGATCTTCATCCTGGTGCAGACCGACCGGGTGGAGCGTGGTCAAGCCATGCTTGGCGGAGCGATTCTTTTTCTTGTGCTTGGATGGATATTTGATTTCTATATTTTTCAGGAGGCGTTCCAGGCCATCTATTTTGACAGCCTGGCCCTGTTGTTCGGCATGTCGTTGATCTCAAACGTGCTTTATCGGTCCGGCATCTTTCATGACCTGGCTTTCAAGGCCGTGCGTTTTTCACAGGGGAACCGGCTGCTGATTCTGACCCTGTTGATCCTCTCCACCTATGCGTCTTCGCTATGTTTCAACAATCTGTCGGTCATGATGATCGTTTTGCCTTTGACACTGGTGATCTGCCAGTCGCTTGTCATGCCTGCGGCCCCCTTGGTAGCCGCGGAGTTGATCGCTTCCAATCTCGGAGGTGCCTCCACGCTGGTGGGTGATTTCCCCAACATGATCATCGGGTCGGTCGCGCGGCTTCATTTCGATGATTTCATTGGCGGCATGATGGTGCCGTGTCTGGTGCTTCTGGCCGCGCTGCTGCTTCAGTTCCAACGGTATGCCACCGCGAACGCCGCCTCCAAGCGTTTGGATCTGGAGGCCATTCATCAGGCTTTGGCCAAACTCTCCCCGCAGCACGCCTCTGCCGGACGGATCTTTGTGGATCCCTATCTCTTCAAAGTGGGCGGATGGGCCTTTACCCTCTCCCTGCTGGGATTTTTCTTGGCCAAGCCGCTCGGCATCCTGCCTGCCATGATCTCGGTGCTGGCCGGTGTTGCCATGCTGTTGTGGGGCAGGATTCCAAAGGAGTCTCTTTTTGCCGCAATGAGCGGCGGGGATCTGTTGTTCTTTCTCGGGCTGTTCGTCATGGTCGGCGGGTTGCAGGCCGCCGGGGCTTTGGAGCTGTTCCGCGCGCTCATCGTGACGCTGGGCGGCAGCCAGAGCACGACCACGCTGGTGGTTCTGATGTGGCTGGCCGGTATCGTGACGCCGCTTTTCAATGCCGGGCCCACGACAGCCTTGTTGATCCCGGTGGTCCAGGAGATGAGTCGCGACTTTTCGGGAGACGCCATCTGGTGGGCGCTCTCCCTGGGGGTCTTGGCCGGTTCGTCGGCCACCCTGTCCGGAGCCACGGCAGGACCGGTCGTGGCCAGTACCATGGCCAGGTATGCCCGGGAACATCCGCGTGATCGGGCCATGGCTGGCGATGTCTTGGATTTTCAGGGCTATCTGCACTGGGGGGTTCCGATCGCCCTGCTGTTTTTGATGATCTCCACGCTCTATATCACGCTCGTGGCCGCGTGATGGGGCCGATGGGTCGGATGTGATTTCAAGGTTTTGATTTTTCAGGACACCGCGATGAGAGTGTACAGGCATCTGCCCCATATTCCGCCGTTCTGCCGTCAGGCGTGGAGAGTCCCCGCCATTGTGCTGATCCTACTGTTCATCGGCACGTTCGCCTGGGGGATTCATCTGGTGCGGGATCATGCGGACCAGTTGGGATTGGGCATGCTGAACATGACGCCAGCGGCAACCGCCGATGTCAATGCCCAGGGGGTGGCACTGACGCAACCCGTGGCACAGACCATCAATCCCATCCGCGTGGCCATGGTGAACATTGCCGGCATTCGCAAGGCGGTCAATGGTCAAGAGGGCAATTATGTCAGCACCGGCTCCGGGGTGATCATCAATCCCAAAGGCTATGTGGTCACGGCGCAGCATCTGTTGCAGGATCTGGCGGAGATTCAGGTCCGGGTACAGACCCCGTTCGGCCCGCGGCAGTATCCGGCCAAAATCGTCAAGGTGCTGCCCCAGCATGATCTGGCGCTGATCAAGATCGTCTCCCAGGATATTTTCCCCTATCTGGCGCTCGAACAGACCCCGGTGTTGCAGGTGGGCGATTCGGTGCAGGCGTGGGGGGATCCTTTGGGTACCGAGCCGATCCAGCGGGTCGGCACCTTGGCCAAGATGGATCTGACCGAACCGGTGCAGATCAAGGGCACCCCTTTGACCCACCTGATGCTGACCGATGCGGTGTTCAACTGGGCGCAGAACGGTGGTCCTCTGGTGAACAGCAGCGGCTATCTGGTTGGGATCAATCTGGCGGTTGAGGATGGTTCGGGTCGGATTTTCGGCTATGCGATTCCGACGACGGTACTCGTGACCCACTTCCAGGAGGTGGTCACCTTTGTCCACAAGAGTTCGCCTGTCTCTGCCGCGAATCCGATTGGCGAACCCCTCTTTTCTGCCCCGCAACCCGCGGCCTCAACGCCTCAGGCACGGACGCCGCGCACTGCGGACCTCTGGTGGCAAAAGGTGCAGGGTCTGCTGGGCATCGACCTCGGCAAGCATGTGGCCTTGACCCCGCCGACCGATTCGGTCGGCGCGGTGCGTGATCCGGTGCACAAGACCGGATGGTTGATCCTTGGCTATACGCCTGGGAATTTCCTGGGTTTGCTGCTGCTCGGATTTGTCTCCGGGATCAGCGGCGGCATGATGACCATGGGTGGCGGCATCATCAAGGTGACCGGTTTGATGTGGTTTTTTGGCTATGGACTGCTGCTGGTGCGTCCGGTGGCCTACCTGACCAACATCTTCATGTACGGCGCTGCCATGCTGCGCTATCAGCGCCAGGGGCTTTTGAAATTCGACCAGTGCCGCCCGCTGATCCCCTGGGCCATGGCTGGCATGGTGCTCGGTTATTTCATCGGCAATGTCATGAGCAAGACAGCCATTCAGTGGTTGTTGGGGGGCTTTGCCCTGCTGCTCGGCATCAAGATGCTCGTCGAGATCACCGAATACCGGGTGAGCAGCGATCAGAAACGGCGCTCCATGGATGAGGATCTCTCGCCTTCCGGAAAGGATCCAGCATGGCTGATCTGGTTGCAGCGCTATTTCGGCAACCGGATCGAGGATGATCTGCCTCCCCCAGAATGGCGGAACGCCAAGGCTCGACATGGCATGCTGGGCCTGCCGATGGGCATCATCAGCGGTATTCTCGGCATTACCGGCGGAGTGATCGAGGTGCCCCTGCAACGTTACATCGCGCGCATGCCCCTGCGTACCGCCATTGCCAACAGTGCCACGCTGGTCTTTTTCGCCTCGATCGTCGGCTCCATGGTGGCCTTGTGGCATGGGGTGAACACCGGCTCGTTCGAGGTGCACACCCCGGTGATCATGGCCTTGATCCTGACGCCGGGGGCCTTTGTGGGTGGCATGGTCGGAGCGTGGTTGACCTCGGTCATCCCCTTGAACGTTTTGCGCTGGATCTACGCGGTGCTCATGTTCATCATTGCGATAAGGATGTTTATGTCATGAAGCTGAAGCTGGATGCAGCCTCGCTGGTCACGATCTGTTTCATCCTGGTTATCGGACTGGTGATTTTCGCGCTTCTGGCCGATCCCAATGCCAAAGGAAAGCCGAATGCGACGGTGGAGGTGGCGGTAGTCGGAACGCCCGGCGGACGCATGGCCGCTGTGGCACCCGTGGCACCCGTCACACCCGTGGCGCGCACGACGCAACCGACGACTCCGGCGATGAATCCGCTCCCCGTTACGCCTGCGCCCCTGGTGGCGCCCATGACACCGCCAGCTGCGACGGTCATCGGCAAAGGAGGCGTGGATACGGGACTCAAGCCCTTTATGAATCCCAAGGCCAAGCTTTCGGAGGGGCATTGGAAGGGGTTGGAGGCTCTGCCCCTGTCGATTGAATTGAAGAAAAAACTGAAACTCCCCATGGAGTTGGAAGGGTTGCTGATCGATGAGGTGACCCTGAACGCCGCCGAGGCTGGACTGCTGGCCGGTGATGTGCTGGTGGCCGTGAACGGCAAGCCGGTGCGTACCCTGGAGGATCTGGTCACGGAGAGTCGGCGGGTGCAGATGGCCAAATCGGCCTCGATGCTGATCTATCGCAAGGGGAAGATGCAGCAGTTCATGCTGGTTGCCAAGAACAATCTGGGCTTTGCCCAGGTGGAGACCGCGCCGATGATCCTGCCCGGCGAGATCATGCCGCATCCCTATCGAGGTCCGTGCACCCAGTGTCACGCCATCGGCACGACGGGACACATTGTCCCGGATCCGGATGGCATCATACTGCCGCCGCCGCCCATCCGGGCGAACGCGGTCGCCCCCCACAAGGATCGGGGGCCTTGTCAGGCTTGTCACACCATCATCCGTTGAACTAAAGGATTTGACCTCCATGAGCAATACGCGTTCCCCTGTCAATATGTTGGATGAGATCAAACTGCTCTCGTATACCTCTCTGGGGGTCGTGCAACGCATGGCCGTCAGCGCGATCGAGGCCTTCAATCGCACCTTTACGGTGGATGACGAGATGCGCGCCCGGTTTTATCGGGAGCGCGGTGTCGAGCACACCAAACACGGGCGCTATTGGCAGGCCTTGCCCCTTTTGGAGCAGGTGATCCGGCAGGTGCCCAAGGATCAGGAGGCTTTGTTTCATTTGGGGTACTGCTACTTGAAGACCGAGCAGACCCGTGAAGGAATCCTGATGTTGGAGAAGGCGCGCGAACTGGATCCAGCCAGCTCGCGGGTGAATTCGATTCTCGGCATGGCCTACATACAGGCCAAGGAGTACAAAAAGGCTGTGGAGGTGTTGCAGGCCGGGCTCGCCAAGACGCCGAACAATTTCAACATGCACTACCGTCTCGGATTGGCCCTGGATCATCTGGGCGAATACGATGGTGCCATCGAGGCTTTCCAGAGTGCCCTGGCCATTCGTCCCAACGAGATGAAGGTGTATCAATCGATCGGTTTCGTGTTGGATCAGCAGGGCAAGCATGACGAGGCCGTGGTCTTTTTCAAGAAGACCTCGGAGATCAAAGAGGGGATTCAGGACGGTTGATCAAACGCTGTGCTCTTTTTTCATGAAGATCACGGATGGCAAGTGAGCAATTCAGGACGGTTGAACAACGGTTGGGTGTGACTTTTCATGGCGGACAAACGCGAACCGATGGACGAGATGGATGACCTCGGTCTGGAGATGACCAGCAGCGAGCGCATGCAGCGCATGCGCAAGCTGATGCGTCAACTCTACCAGGAGGAAGAGGTCACGCCGGTCGTCGAACTGCCACCGATCCGATCCAAGTCATTGGTGTTGGGTTTCAGCATCGGTGCGATTCTCTTTTTGGTGGTGACAACCTTTTATAACTTCAACCGGTTTGTCGCCGCCGAAGAGCAGGTATTGTCGGCGCGCGGGCACATCCACGATGCCCTGCAACGGCGCTCCAATCTGTTTGGCAATCTGGTCAATCTGACCTTGAACCACGCCATGCTGGAACAGGAGGTGTTCCGTTATGTTTCGGACGGTCGCCTGGGGATGATGGGCAAGGGGAGTTCGGGCACGGGTTCGGCAACAAACTCGGGCAATGGCAAGGTCAATGACAAGGTCAATGACAAAGTCAATGACCTTGTCATTGGCCAGGGCGATGCCCAGAACACTCATCCGGCCACGCCTGGGGTGTCGCTCCCGTCCGGGTCAACGGCGGCTGAGGCGATTGCGCGACTGTTCGGTTTGGTGGAGCAGTATCCGGACATCAAGACCTCGACCACCTATCAGCAGTTGATGGACAAACTGGTGGATATCGAGAATCTCATCAGTCAACGTCGTGATGAGTACAACACCGATGTCAAGTCCTACAACACCCTGATCACCACCTTTCCCTGGTCGATCATGGCGAAAATCATGGGGTTCCAGAGATATGCCTACTTCAGCGCCACGCCTGGTCCGGACAACATGGACATGGATCTGGATTCCAGGAAGTTCATGCGCCTGATTCCGGAGGGCGAGTTGAACACGTCGCATGGCAAAGAGCATCCGAAGGCTGCGACTTCGCATGCTCCTGAGGCCGTGTCGCCTCCACCCAAGTTCGATCCGGATGCCGCGGCAATCGGACCCCGGCCCGACACGGGCAAAGCAGCGCCAGGACAAGATCCGGCGCGGTAGTCTGGTGATGACGATGGATGAATGTGACCCTTTTACCGATCCAAGGCAAACGCGCCCATGAAGTATCCGCACTGTATACACTGCCGTGATCATGTGACCTGGTATTCGATCTGGTTCAACGTCTTCATGGTCACCTACAAGATCATCATGTCGCTGGTGACCAACTGCGCGGCGTTGATGGCGGACGCCTTCCACTCCATGGCCGACCTTTTGGCCAGCGTCTTCACGCTGTTCAGCCTGCGCCTCTCCGACCGTCCGGCAGACGACAAGTTCGCCTACGGCTATGGAAAGATCCAGCACATCTCGTCTGGCATCGTCGGCTTGATTCTGGTGATCGGTTCGATCTTCATCATGGTGGATGCGCTGTTGAGCATCATCAACAACACCTTTGCCACCCCGGATCGCATGTCCCTGGTTGCGGCGGTGGTCTCGACGATCGGCAATGAGCTGATGTTTCAATATCAACGCTGCGTGGCGGTCGAGAACAACAGCCCGGCGATCATGGCCAATGCCTGGGACAACCGCTCCGATGCCTTCTCCTCGGTGGGCATGGTGGTGGGGCTGTTCTTTGCCACGGTGCTGGATTTTCCGGTGGCCGATCCTCTGGCCGCGATCATCCTGTCGATTCTGGTGATCAAGATCGGCATCGAGTTGATCATCGAGGCGGTGGATAACCTGATGGACGCCTCGCCGGATGTCGAGGAACTGGAGGGGATCTACAAGATCATTCGCGCCTTTCCGCGCATTGAGGGGATCAACTATCTGCGTGCGCGGAGTCTGGGCGAATCGCTCTACATCGAGGCCGATCTGCGGGTGGACAAGGATTTGAAGGTGTTCGAGGGTGATCTGATTCTGGCGGCGTTGACCGATAAGTTGCGACTCAATGTGGAGAATGTCGGCAGCATGCAGTTCTATCTGACCCCGGATGTCCGGGACGCGGCTTGACAGGGGGGAGCGGATGAGACGTTCCATGGGGTTGGCGGAGTGGATTATGGTTGCGGGCGTCGTGGTGGTGCTGCTCATTGTGGTGGCCGCGCTGTTGCCGGAGCGTCTCTGGGAGCGCAAGGCAGCCGCGCAACCACTGGTGATGGGTCAGGCGGGAACCAATGCCATGTTTCGTCCGGGTGATCAGCAGGCGTTGCGCATGATCCCGGTGGCCGCACCCCGCACCCCGCCGGATGGCGGGGGTGGCGTCGCCGGTCTTGTGCAGTTGCAACAGGCCCCCACCGTCACCTTCAGCGGCAAGGTGCAGCAGGTTTCGGAGCAGCCGCAGAGCGACGGGCAGTTGCATCTGTGGCTGACCGCCACCAATGGCGCGGAGTCGCGAATTTCCGTGGGGCCGGGCTGGTTTTTGAAGTATCTCGGCTGCCCTCTGGCGCACGATGTGGTGGTGGATGGCGCCGGATTCTCCTATGAGAAAGTGGGCGTGACTCCTCTGATCTATGCCAAGCGGATCCGCATCAACGGCAAGGTCTGTCAGTTGCGTAATGACGAGGGGTTTGCCCTCTGGTCCAACAAGCTGCGGTAGCAAGGCGATGATGAGCGGTTTGCCCTTCAACTCACCCGGCATCAAGGCGGCCATGGCGGTCATTGCGCTGATCGTTGTGGTCGGCCTGGGCCTGTGGGGTCTGGGTGGCTGGGGACGGATTGCCAACACCCTGACGGGCGAGGCGACCGGACAGGTGCAGGGCGAGGTGTTCGGTTCGATCCCCAAGCCGACGCAACCCTCCCTGCAGGAACCGGTGATGGCATTGGTGAAACCGCCCTCCGGTTCGTTGCAGCGCATGCTGGTCAAGCGCATCCCGACCATCGCCCCCGGGGCGAGCATGCCGCATCCCAGCTGGGGCCCCTGCACCAACTGCCATCTGATCCGTGGTGGCGCGCCGCCGGGCAGTCAGCCGGCCACGCCGGTGGCCAAGGTGTGGGAGCAGGTGTCGGCCTACTACAAGGTGGGACCGCCGATCATGCCGAATTCGACCCGTCCGCATCCGCCATCGGGTCGCTGCATCAAATGTCACGATATTTTGGTGTACGTACAAACCAGATAACGCCTTGAGGAGCGATCGTTATGGCTCAGAAAGATGTTTCCGACGATGCCGGTCTGCAAAATCGCATCACCCTGTTGGAAGATCTGTTGAAAAAGGTGGTGGAGGTGCATCTTTCCACGGCGGTGCATGTCAAGAGCCTGGATGAGAAGCTCAATCGTATCGAGATCTCTGCAGACACCATCACCGGTTTCATGCGACGCATGGAGGGGGTGTCCGACGGTGCGGTTCCGGCGGATGGCCGGATTGCCGCCGAGGTGCAGCAGGGCGTTGGTGAGGTGCTCAAGGAGGTGGCCGAACTCAAGGCCTCCTTGCAGCATTTGTTGGAAAGGACTGATCAGGCGCATCTGACGGCCTCTGCCCCGGTGGTGGAGAGGCTCGACGTTTTGTCCCAGGTGCCGGAGATGTTCGACAAATTCCAAAATCAGCAGAGCACCATCCTGCAAACGCTGGAAAAACGCATCGATCCGCGTCTGATGATCTATTTGAAGCCTTTGATCGAGATGCTGGAAGAGGAAGGGCGTCAGGCCGAGGAGATGAAGAACAACGCCTTGAAGGAGTTGAACGAGCTTTTGACCGGTCAGCGGACCGGCTCGGATCGGGAGATCTCCGAGATGTTGCAGCATGTGAGCACGGAGATGGAGAAGTGCCAGGCCGCCTTCGAGCGCACCCAGCAGGCGTTGCAGATCGTGGTGACGCCGTTCCAGAACGTGGGGCGTCTGTTCCGCAACAATCTGGAGATCATCGTGCAGGCGCATGACCTGATGGCGCAACTGCATGAAGACTTCCCCAACTTCCTGGAAGAGATGCGCCGCATGCAGCTCTCGCATGCCCAGCAGATGGATCGTCTGCGTCAGGAGGAGCTGATGAAGCATATGGCGTATCACGAGCAGCTCAAAATGTTGGGGATTGCCACACCGCAGGGATAGTTCGGTTGCGCTGGCGACTCGTGGACGTCATGAGATCAAGCGTGGGAGGCGGATATGTTGCAATTGATTCCTTATGGCGTGGCTGTACTGCTGGGCGGCATGCTCGGCAAGAAATTGGGCCCGGCCATCTTGAGCGAGCAGATGGGCGACCGTCCCAAAGACGCGCTGCTCGAACGGGCGTCGATCTCCCTGATCGAGATTGTCGGTGAACGGCTGATTCAGGAAGAGTCGATCATTCTGGCCACAGAGGATGTGCCACTGGACAACCGCCACGGCAACAAGGTGCTCACCAGCGAGCACGAGTTCGTGCGCTCCGCCGAGATCAGCTTTGCCGTGGAGCGCAGCCTGGAGCGGGGCAATCAGGTGCGCTCCTCCGTGTTGCGCCTGGTGGATGGTCTGGTGGAAAAGGAGCTGAAAAAGGCTCTGCACATTGAATTCGGCACCCAGGTGACCCGTCGGGTCAAGATCCATTTTTCCACCGAACCGGGCCAGATGGTGCGCTATCGGCTGGTGTGGAAGCAGACCTCACGGCGCGGACTCTACTATGTCAACGTCGGCACCGACCGGCATGTCATCCCTTATGTTGTTACCTTTGGCCTGTTCCACTCGGTCGAAAGTCTCCGGGAAAGCGACCATGCACCTGCCTGAATCCAGCCCCCTCATCCTGGCCAAGTCGCGTCCGGATGAGCCGGATTCGCTCAATCAAGCGGTTTGCGCCCGATTTGCCGAATTTCTGTTCGAGATCGGGATGCATCCGCTGATCATTTTCGCCCTCGACGGTTCAATCATCCATTTCAACCATCAGGCGGAGTTGCTGTTCGTCACCACGGCCCGCAACCAGATCGGTCACAATATCCTCAATCTGATCGCCACGAAGGAGCGTCCAGCCTTCCTGGAGGCGATGCAGAGTGTTTACCATCAGGCCAGCGTTGTCCCGACACACAAGAGCGTCAAAAAGATCCGTACCACAGGGCAGGATTTACGTGAGAACGCCCTGGAACTGGAAGTCAGTCTTCTGAGCATTATCAAAGGTTTGCAAGGATTCGTGGCCGCCTCGCTGACCGACATTTCTGAGCTGAAATACTCCTACACAGTCCTGTCAAACACCCTCGCCCTGGCAGAAGAGCGGCTTACCAGAGAACAGAAGGAGTTGCAACTGGCCAAACGGGCCGAACTCAATGCCACCCTCTCGTTGCGCACTCAGCAGACCATCAACAAGTTGCTGCACATCTCGCTGGAGTCGGGTCAGTTGCACGAAAAGTTGCAGCGGGCACTCGAAAAGATCAGCAGCTTGTCGCTGATCACATCGCAGGACAGCAGCCTGGCGCTCTATCTGTACGATGAGACCACACCCAGTTTCAACCTGGTGGCCCAGCTTCCCCCAAGAACAGATATGCTTGCGGTGTGGTCCTGTCCCAATGCCTCCATGGAATGCACCACCTGCCTGATCGCGCTGCAGGAATTCAATAGGGAGATGGATGTGTGCGGCGCGGGTCTGCACGGCAAGATCGATTTTTGCCAGCCGTTCCACTCGGATTCCCAACTGCTCGGGGCGATGCGGCTGATCTTCTCGGAAAAAGACGTGTTCTCGGTGTTTGAACATTCGATTTTTGCCTCGATCGGCAAGGTGCTGTCCTACATCATCATCCGCGCCCGCATCGATCAGGCGTTGCAGGAGTCGCAGGAGCGGGCCGAGGCGGCCAATCGCGCCAAAAGTGAATTCCTGGCCAACATGAGCCACGAGATCCGCAGTCCCCTTAACGCGATCATCGGCATGACCGATCTGGTGTTAAGCACCCCACTGTCGCGCGAGGAGATGCTCGTCAACCTGGAGATCGTGCGCTCCTCGTCGCACGCCCTGCTGGATCTGATCAACGGCATTCTCGATCTCTCCAAGATCGAGGCTGGACATTTCCAGTTGGAGTCCCTCACGTTCGACCTGCTGGGTCAACTGGAAGGGGCGTGCGAGATGCTGGCGATCAAGGCGCATCAGAAGGGGTTGAGCCTTTACACCCACATTCCCCCGGATCTGCCCCGCTCCCTGACCGGCGATCCCCTGCGTTTGAAGCAGATCATCATCAATCTGATCAACAACGCCATCAAGTTCACCAGTGCCGGGGAGATCGTGTTGACGGTCGAACCGGTCGCCGGGCACGATGCAACCGGCGATCCGCAACAGTATCTGCATTTTTCCGTCAGCGATACCGGGATCGGCATCCCCGAAGAGATGCAGCGGAAGATCTTTCAGAGTTTTGTTCAGGCCGATGGTTCGATTGCCCGCAAATTCGGCGGAACCGGACTGGGACTGACCATCTCGCGCCATCTGGTGGAAATGATGGGCGGGGACCTGCTGGTGGAAAGCCAGGAGGGTCAAGGCAGTCGTTTTCATTTCACCATTCCGTTTGGCTCGGGCCAGGACTCCGAACCACCCGAACCCTGGATGAAGCAGCGGTGTGACACGCCGGGGGACAGCGCCCATTTCTCACTGACCGGGAGACGAATTCTTCTGGCGGACTCCCACCCGACAGGCGCGAAGATCGTCGGCCAACTGCTGCGTTTTCACGGTGCCCAGGTCACCACCGTCGAGAGTCGTGAAGCCTTCGAGGCGGCGTTGGAGCAACAAATCCTCACGCCCTTCGATCTGCTGATCGTCGACGAGACGATCGTGCCTGGGTGCGACTGTCTGGCACGCGCCCCTTACGAGTTCTACCAGGCCCGCATCATCGTGATGATTTCCTCGCACCTGACCTCCAGAAATTTTAAGCTGGAAGGGGAGTTGCGGAAGGTGGTGATTTTCAAGAAACCGATCCGCCAGTTCTTTCTGCTCAAAAAGATTCAACGGCTTCTCCACCCCTCCACGGACGCCAACCCGGAAGAGGAGTCCGGGACCAGCGCTGTCGTGCTGCCCAAGGCCAGCCAACCTCTGGAGATCCTCCTCGTCGAGGATCTGCCCGCCAACCAGAAACTCGCCCAGGATATTCTCACCCTGCAGGGACACCGGGTGACCCTCGCCAATAACGGTGTCGAGGCTCTGGAGATCCTCAAAAAGGGGGCGCCTGTGGACCTGATTCTCATGGATCTGCAAATGCCGATCATGGATGGCTTCGAGACCACACACCGCATCCGCAGCGGCGATCCGGCCGAAGTCGGCAACCCCCAGGTGCCGATCGTCGCGGTTTCCGCCATGGTGATGATGAACGAAAAGTTCAAGTGCTACGAGATCGGCATGAACGGCTTTCTGCTCAAACCCTATCAGACGCACGAATTGGTGGAAGCGGTTGCCGGATATTCCAAAATCAAAAAGCAGACCACGCGCAAGGCCCCGGTCGGCGAGATCGTCCTGAGTGCCGTGGAGACCGACGAGGAGACGTTGCGGCGCTTCAAACAGACCTTCGTCGTCGAGGTTGCCGATCATCTGCGCCAGTTGAATCAATCGCTGCTGCGCACCGATCTGGGAAGTGTGGTCCGGGAGGGCAACTGGTTGCGCACCATGGCCGGTTATATCGGTGCCAATCGTCTGGCCTCGCACGCGATCCGCTTGACCGGCCAGGCGGAAATGGAAGCCTGGGAAGATGCCCTGACCATGGTTCCGAACCTGGAACAGTATGTGGAAGCCCTGGTTCAACACCTTACCCACGAGAGAGTAGCATGAAAATCCTGATTGCCGATGACGAGTTGAACAACCGCAAACTGCTGCGCGACTATCTGAAGAGTTTTGCCCATTGTGACATGGTGAGCGATGGCAAAGCGGCCCTGGAACTGTTCACCGCCGACATGGAAGATGGCGAACCGTATGACCTGGTGTTGCTGGACATCATGATGCCGGTCATGGATGGTCAAAAGGGCTTGGCGCGCATTCGCGCTACGGAAAAACGCCTCACCGAAAACAAGGAGGGTTACAAGGAGACCCCAATCATCATGGTGACCGGCATGGACTCCTCGTTGCAGGCGATGCAGGCCTATTTCAAGGGTGGCTGTTCCGACTATCTCACCAAACCGGTCACCCGCCCGGCACTGTTGGAGAAGTTGCGCAAGTTCAATCTGATTGCCGAAGGCGAAGGGGAGGATTGACCATGTCCGCCTCAATGCATGCCCGAAGAAAACAGGACCGGGTCTTCAGTGGGCAACCCATGGAACTGGATGGCGTGCTGGGAAATGCCCTGGATGTCAGTGACATCGCGGTGTTTCTGGTCTTTCCGATCCGACAGTCGTTCGAAGTGGGTCACAAGGGGCTGTTGAAATTCTCCTTGAAGAATCAAGACATCGAAGAGTGGGTGTCGGTGGCGCGCGTCACCCCTTCGGGGGTCTCCCTGGTCTCCCTGGAGACGCCAAGCAACTTGAGCAAACTGTGCGCCTCCTCGCGCAGCGGCATCAAATATGTGCAGCACACCGAGGAAGAGAGCACCATCTGGTTGCGGGGCGAGTTGTCGGCCGACTTCTGGGACGAGTTCGCCCAGATCTATCGCGAGCTTCCACCGCGTTGGCGCTATCGGCTCCACTTCCAGAACGTCACGGGGGTGACCCCTTCGGGCGTGGCCATGCTGCTGCATCTGGAGGCGCACAATCAGGGCAGCGGGGATGACATCCAGATCTTTAATTGCAGCAAGGAGATTCTGGATGCCCTGTCGCCTCTGAACGTGCCCGGTATCGGCATCACCCTGCACGGTGTTGATTTGCAAGGGGATGATGCGCATCGATTCGAGGTGGAGACGATTCGTGAAATGGGTCAACCGACCACGGTCAAGATTCGTGTCGCCCGGATGTTCGATTACAACTGTCGCAACGAGTTTGCCAAGCTCTATCGCTATCGTGGCCGGAATACCCACTACATCCTCGATTTTCAGAATACGGTGCATCTCGGCAAGGCGGCCTTCGGCACCATGTTGTTGCTGAACCAGCACAACCGTGAAAAGCAGGGGGAACCGATCCGGATGATCCACTGCAGCCCGTACATCAAAGGTCTGTTGCATCAAATGAAATTTGAGCATTTTTTCGAGATTGAATGAATCGTTCCGCTCGCTTGGTTCCGGGGGTCGTCATGCTTGATGAGAATAATTCCCAGTTGAAGCTGTTTGTCGAGGAGTCCCGGAACCGGGTGCAGCTCTGTCTGGATGATTTCGACACCCTGGCGCAGAGTGGACCGGAAATACGGGCCGCTGCCTTTGAACGGTTGCTGCGCACCACGCGCGGCATCGGCGGTTCTGCCCGGTTTCACGCCCTGACGCAGGTTGTCCGTTTGTGTCAATCCCTGGAGTCCTTTCTGGGCCGCTTTCGTGCCCATCTGCTGAATGCACGCCCCGAGTTCATCTCGGTGGTCGTGTTGGCAATGAAGAAGCTCAGTCAATTGCTCGACAATCCGCTGCTCACGCCCCCCCTCTCCATTGATCCGGAGATTCTCGCCATCCAGTCCATGCTCGCCGCCCATGCCGATCCGCCGGAGTTCAATCTCGCCGATTATCCGCAGGCGCTGGCCATGGCCGTGCGCCAGGGGCTCGACTTCTACTCCATTCACATGCCTCTGGGTGGCGCTCCGGAGGCGAATCGTCAGCAGTTCTTGCAAATCAAGACCGCCGTCGAAGCAGTGGCCACCCTCGTTGCCGCCAAACCGGATCTGGGCAGTCGCTTCGAGTGGCGGGATGATCTGCCCGGTGGCATGGTGCGCCTGTTGTTGAGCACGGTCCTGCCCGGCGAGATCCTCCACGGATTGATTCAGTTGCCGCAGGAGCAGATTGTCCGGTTGGAGATTCCGGAGGCGCTCTCGCAAGCCGTAAACGCCGAGATCGAGCGGCAGGCGCGGGCGGAGGCCGAGGAGCGGACCAGGCTCGCAGCGCCGGTCGAGGAGGATGCGCTGGCCGAGACGCAACTTGGCGAGGTGGAAGAGCAAGTTCGCCTGAGCGAGGCGGGCGCAAATTCTCATACGGATCCTCTGGAAGATACACAACTGGGTGAGGCCGAAGCCCGGGCTCGCCAGGCGCATATCGAGGAGATGCGGCGTCAGGAGGCGTTGCAGGAGGAGCAACGCCGCAAGGCGGCCTACGACGCGGCAGAGCGGGAGCGTCTGGAACAGGCACGCCGCCAGGACGAGGAGCGGCAACGTCAGGAGGCCGCCGCACAAGCTGAGGCACGCAACCGGCAGGCTGCACAACGTGCACAACGGCGACGCTGGATCTATGGCGGATTGGCCGCTGCCGGCGTGCTGGTTGTCGTGGCTCATCAAACCGGGATCGTGTCGCTGCCCGGAGAGGAGAACAGGCTCTCTTCGACCATCCAGATCTCCAAGGAGTTGCGCAGCCAGAGTGCTCCAAACACCAACGAGAGTGCAACCGTCAAACCGGCGCCCGTGATCGCGCCTCCCCCTGCCAGCAAGCCCGCTGTCGTGTCGGCTGCCGGGCAGTCCTCTGCCGCGCCTCCGCCGGTGGTCAAGCCACCCGAGCCGACGTTGCCCAAAGAGCCGCCTGCCGCGGCTCCGCCGGTGGTCAAGCCACCCGAACCGGCGTTGCTTAAAGAAACGCCTGCCGTCCCGCCGTCTGCGTCGACGGAGAGTCGCCAGGGTGAGCCAACCCCATTCTCACCGTTGATGAAAGAGCAGAACAATCTGCCCGATGTGGATGTCAAAGCAGAGGAACAGGCCAGCCGCTCTGCCGCGCCGCCGCTTCCCGTCAAGCCGGAACTCCCAGCAGAGCCAACATCCTGGCAGAGCGCCTTCGCGCGCCACGATACACCCATGGTTCGGCTGACCAAGGAGTCTTACGAGAGCTTCAAACCCGCCAAGAATACCAAACACGGCAGCATGCGTGTGCGGCGCACCCCGGATGGCGACCTGCTCTTCTCCATTGCCGACATGATGGGCCATACGGCCATGCGCCAGAAGGAGAGGTTCCAGCTGACGCCGGAGTCGATGACCGAGTTGCGTCTGGTGTTTCAGGTGGAGCGCGGTCACGCCTACATGTTCGCGTTGGATCGCGACGGTGAAACGGTCATCCCGAAGGAATTCTGGAGCGAGTTCTCCAAGGTCAGCAAAAAGGCGGTCAGTGTCAGCCGGGTGATGAAGGAGAGTCCGGAGGGGGTGCATTTGAAGGATTTGACCGCGTTGACCATGTCCTACATTCTGAGAACCACTGCACCATGAGGCCAAACGCATGAAAACCATCGATTTTGGTATTGCCCGCATCGCCCATGTCGTCTGGGAGTCGGAGCTGGAAGAGCTGGTCCAGCAGCGTCGCAAGACGGTGCATCTGACCAGTCACGAAGATTGCGAACTGGGTCTGTGGCTGCATGGCGAGGGGATCCGCGAACTGTACCATCTCTCCCCAATTCGTCAACTGGTCGAGATCCACGAACGGTTTCATCGCGCTGCCTTGCATCTGTTGTCGATCTACGCCACAGGTACGCCGGAGCAGATCGAACACGAAATGCATCTGGTACGTTCACTCAGCCGGGACATCGTCTACTTCATCACCGAGGCCGAACTCGATTATCTGGAACACAAGCCGCTGGAGGATTTCTCGACCCATCCGTTCAAGACGATGATCCATCGTCTGTTCAATATCCACATTCCGGGTCATGAAGATACCAAACCATACGGCATCCTGGAGGTCAGTCACGCGCGCCTGATGCACCTGCGCTGGTCCAGGCAACTGCTGAAGGCGTTTCAGCACTGGGGCCGGGATGCGGTGCTGGAACCGTCCGAGGCCTGTTTTGTCGGCATCTGGGTCCGGGATGTCGGCAATCGCAACGGGCAGCACGAGGCGTTGATTCGCACACTGGATGACAAGCATCAACGCTTCCATCAGCGTGCCGAAGAGACGATCCGGCTGTTGCGCCGCAAAAATTTTCGCAGATCCGAAGAGGCTTACCAGGAGGTGGTATTGCTCGGGCGGGAGGTGCTGTATCTGTTGACGCGTATCGAAATGGCGTTCCTGCAATCCGGAGAGGTGACCAAACCGGTCAATCTGTTCGGGCATTGAAGCCCGTGACCGCCTCCAAGGAGTCCAGAAAGCGGAACATGGCAGGATCCATCTTCGGGAGGGCGATACGGAAGCCGCGTGTGTCGGCTTCCGTATCGCCTTGATTCTCAAAGCGAGGAGACCACGATGTTCCTGGCATCTTCATTCCGGATGGAGAGTCGATAACCGAGAATCGTATAAATGCGCGGATCCCCGAACGGCGCCTTGGTTTCCAGGGAGATCTCCTTGCCTCTCACCAGCCCCAGGGCCATGAGGCGCTTTTTGCAAAGATCATCGCCTTTGAGTGCCTCGATGCGGGCCGTGCTGCCAACCGGCAGTTTGTCGAGGGTCATGTCGAGGAGCTGTTCTGTCATCTCTTGGGAGGGTGAACGGGGCATTGGGTGTTCCTTCTAAAGCCAATGGATGTGTTTTAAGTTAATGAGAAAGAGTATCATTTAATTTTCATGGTGTCAAGTATATTCCACGGTTTTGAGTAAAATTCTTTCGAGCTCTCCATGTTAAAGATCATTTGCGCACAACAAGAGATCGAATTTGAGAAGAATCTCAAACTGGGAATTTCTGGCATCGATGAACAACATGAGCGATTGTTCATTCTCTGTCATGCCGTGATCCAATCAAACCATGCAAACGCCCTGCAGATCGAGGCGATACTGCTGGAGATCGAATCCTACATCTCGGAACATCTGGCCTATGAGGAGGAGATTCTGCATCGATCAAGTCCGTTGATTCTGTTGCAGCATAAGCGATTGCATGACCAGTTCCGGAAACAATACGTTCAGCTCAACAGAAGATTGCTGTCGGTACGCGACGATGTCGTGGCTTTGCAGAGTCTTGCCGTCGAAATCGCCACCTTGTTGCAGGAGTGGTTGTGCCAGCACATCATGAAGGTGGATCGGCAGCATCGAAGCCACTTTCTGGGCACGCATGGCGTCAAGTCGCGCGCTCCACGCATGAAGGTCCATGTGCGGGCCTTGTTGGAGATTTCCGGAGGTCGCGGTCTCACCGGTACGGTGGTGGATGTCAGCGATAGCGGCGCACTGCTTTTTTTCCAGGCGGTTCCGTCTTGGATCCAGGCTGGGGAAACCGCCCTGTTGCATATCATCCCTTTGGAGCAAAGCGACAGAATGCCATGCAAAATTGTTGCGGTTTCCAAGGATGATATTCGTATTGCCTTTTTGGAAAGAGAGCAGTGTGATCTGTATAGCGCCTTGGTCGCCTATCGAAAGTAGTCATACGCATGGACCGGTGGCATCCGGGAAATTCCACTGGATGAAGAGTGACTTTCACGTCATTGTTGTTTCTAAGGAAGGAGTGTGACAACCATGCATTTCACAAATCTGGCGGACGTGATCCGCGAAGCGATTCGGGAAACCGAAGCCGCTTTTTTCACCATGGATATCGGCATCAAGGCTGGTCCCGCAGTCACCACTTCAGCGCACGAACCCTATGTGCCACCCCAGGCGGATGTCACCGCGATCCTTGCTTTCAACGGCAGCATCGAGGGTGGTGTGCATCTCTCCGCGCCATTCCATTCTGCCGTGGCGCTGGCGGCTGCCTTCTCCGGTGAGGAGATTTCAGACTTCAACGGAACCGCCAAGGATGCCATCGGCGAATTGGCCAACATCATCGCCGGCGCGGTCAAGAGTCGCATCTGCGATGATCAGATCCAGTTGACCCCTCCGCGTGTCGTGGTCGGACGGGATCACTTGGTCGGCATCACCAAACGGCAAGCCAGCACAAAGTGCTACTTTAAAACCGACAGCGGACCGTTTCTGGTCGAGGTGTTTTTTTCACACTGATTGTTTGAGCAGCATGCGCAGATTTGCTCCTGCGACCAGCATGGCCAACCCGACAGGTCGCCTGCTGCTGGGCTGGATGGAGATGAATTCCTTGCTTTTCTCATCTCCTTCTAAAACCCGCACAGAGCAACCGGGGCGCACAACGTCTGCCTTGTGCGTCTCGCATAATGGGCAAAGCCGATTGGCAGTCCTGACCGATCGTCAGGGGGCAACGCCTTGAGGCGCATCTGGCATCTACCAGCGAAGCACTCAGGTGATCATGGTGGACGGTGGGCGACCATAAACCCAATGCGAGAGAGAAGATCCTGACGGATACGCTTCCCGTCCATTGTTTATCGCGATCCTGTATTGCACAATCTTTTTTCGTGTTCTTTTGAAGAGCAACCCTGCTGGAGTGGTGCCATGGTTCACAATCACGCCTCGTTTTCTGCAGCATCCTGTACGCGCTGTCATAGAAAACCCAAAAATCCTGACGAGGAGTGTATCGAAGCTTGCACCACGCCCGACGACAGAACGCCCCTGCAGAAAAATCTGTTGTTCTGGTTGCTCGGCACGGTTGGATTGGCCATTATTTTGATTGTGCTGGCAATTTATCGATCCAGCAGCTTCTCGCCTCCCAACTCTCCAAGCCAAAACAACGCAAACCAGGCTTTTCCCGCCGCCTATGCCACCCCTGTAGCAGGACAAATTGCAATCGGACCCCTCACGCCGCAAGAGGCGCGTTCCATATTGTTCATGCGTGAAGAGGAAAAACTGGCGCGGGATGTCTATCAGGAGATGCATCGCCTGTGGGGTCTGTCGATGTTTGTGAGCATCTCGCGTGCCGAACAGCGACATATGGATGCCGTAGGACAACTCATTCAGCGCTATGGACTCGCGGACCCGGCAGAACAAAATCGTCATGGCTTCTTTGTCGACCCACATCTGTCTCAGTTGTATCAGCAATTGATGCAACAAGGACAACGATCGGTGATCGATGCCTTGCGCGTAGGCGCCTTGATTGAGGAGGTGGATATTCTTGACCTGGAAAATGCCATCAAGGAAACCAGCAAACAGGATATCATTCAGGTCTACTCCCTGATTCAGCGCGGATCATTCAATCATCTGCGTTCGTTTGCCCACGGCCTGGAATTGCAGGGCATAGCCTATGCTCCGGTCAAATTGTCCGCACAATCGTTAGATACGATTCTGCACAGTCCCATGGACACGGGTTTGTTCAGAAATCCGTAACACATGGAAACCATAAAAAGGGTTCGGTTTTTCCATAATGAAGCAGCTTCAGTGGCTTATGGCGGTCAGTATCGCCTTCAGTCTGGTACTGTTTTTTCTGTCAGTTTTTGCCGAAGACCCTTGGGAGGATCATGTTTACAATAAAGCGCCTCCCATCGCCGCTGGCATGCTGGCACCGCATCTGGATGGTCGGGAGCGCATGACCTGTTCCAGTTGCCATGAAATCATCGCCAACAATCCAAACAGTGGTATCGCCTCCACCCCTTCGCTGGTGGCTGGCACACCCCCGGTTCCATCGCATGCGGATGGACGCGACCAGATGCCGTGCGCCAATTGCCATCGCATTCTGCCTGCCGACCAAACACCTGCGACCATGCCTGACGCCGCTGCTCCCGCCAAACCCGCCGCGGTGATGAGCGCCCCGCTTGAAATCGCGCAACCGGAAACCAACCGGATTCCCGTCCCGCAACATGTGGCCCTGCCGCAAACGTCGCAGCCACCCAAGACTCCGGCTGCGGCAGCCCTGGACCCGGAATGGCATGAACGGTTTATCCCCACCCGTTTTCAGGGAAAAATCGTGCGTATTGTTGAGAATTCAGTGCAATCCGGTCGCATCAACACCCATATCCTGGTCTATGACGGCATCAATCAGGCCGCCTGGATCAACCTTGCCCCGGATTGGTATCTCAACCAGCAAGGATGCCATATAGGCGTGGGGCTGTTTGTCAAAGGTACGGCCTTCAAGGAGACAGGATCCAAACAAGATGCCTTGCGCTACGCTCGCAGTTTTTCCGTCAATGGGCAGTCTTGCATGTTGCGTGACAAACATTTGCGTGGCGCCTGGACCCGAAACGATTGGCAGGGTAAGGACGAAGAATGACTACCCTCTATGATTCGACCGTTCAACGAAATCCGACAGATCGAAACAACACCCTCTATCTGTTATCCAGCTTGAGCACACTGATTATTGCATTGGCGGTGGGGCTGCAACCCCTCTATCTGGATGATGCCTTGCGCATTCCTTATGAGGAGAGTGGTGTGATCAACGCCCACCTGGTGGTGGTCACCGAATTGATCAGTCTGGTTTTGATTGGGTATATCGAATTTATTCAAAAACGTGTCAGCAATGGTGTTCTGCTGTTTCTAGGATTTCTGCTGGCTGGCATTGGTGCCACCTTGGCCCCGTTGAGCCATGAAACCCATCGCGCTCTGGGTTTGAGTGGCTTGTTTTTTTATTATCTGATGCGCATTCTGATCTCGCTGGGCACCAATACGGCGCAATTGGAAATCTCCACGATCATTGGACGATTTTCCATTCTCCATCAAGCGCCGCAGGTGATGATCAACAAGATCATCATGTTGGTGCTGGGCAGTACGCTGATTTTCGCCATTCTTATGCAAATTCCGCATGACGCGGGCACCGTGTATTCGGTCATGATGATGATGGCGTTGATGGGGATTGCAGGAACATGGATGATCAAACGGAAACTGCTGCCCCATCAGCAGGATCTGTCCATCGAACCCTCGCGTGGTGACGATGCCCTGAAATTCATTGCCCGTGATCCGCGCATGCAGTTGACCCTGGCTGCAGCCTTTTTTGTCCGGGCAGACCTGATTGTTCTCAGTCTGTTTCTCTCCATGTGGCACATCTCGATTGCCGATCTGGTCGGGGTGAGTCGCGTCTATGCCACTGCCCATGCGGCCTTATGGATTGGTCTGGTGGGGTTGGTAATCTTGATCGCCATTCCGTTCTGGAAGCAGTTCATGGCCTCCCACAGTCGGGTCACGGCCATTGGCATCAGTCTTTGCATCACCGGCCTTGGATTCATGCTGATGAGTCTGGTGGTCAATCCGTTTGGTTGGGCGCTTTCCGTGCCGTTGATGATCATCGGGTTTGGCTCGGCGGGGAGTCTGACGGCACCCAAGGTCTTGACCCTCGAACTGTTTCCCGCGCATCTGTTGAGCGCCGTTCAGGGCATCTTTGCTCTTTCAGGCAGTCTGGGGGTGATTGTTCTGGTGCAGAGCGGTGGCTACTTTTTTGATGCCGTGGGCCCGCGATCTCCCTTTGTTTTGATTGGAACCGGCAATCTCTTGCTGATGCTGTACGCTGTTTGGCTGATTCACGGCAGGATGACCGAAAATGCCCAGCATGTTCTGCTCAAGCACGGAAGCAATCGCCTGGATCTCAAACCGTTGATCTGGATGATCTCCCTGTTGCCGTTTCTGTGGCTGCTTGGTCGGGTCTTGCTCAGTGGTTATGTTCCAGGAAGTTCGGTTGGTCAGATGCCGGTGGGCTTCATCAACCGTTATCTGGGGGATTGGGCGTTCAATTTTTTGTTGATCTCTCTTTCCTTGCGTCCAATCAGCGAGTTGACCGGCATCAAACAACTGGGACAGTACCGCCGGATGATCGGTTTGTATGCATTCTTTTACGCAAGCCTGCATGTTGTGACCTTCGTCTGGCTGGAATGGAACCTGAAATGGGGAGACATCCTTGCAGACTTTTATAAAAGAGAGTTCATCCTGCTCGGCGTGGCTGCCTTTTCCATGTTGATCGTTCTGTCGTTGACCTCCACCAACAACGCCATCCGCAAACTGGGAGGCAAACGTTGGAAGCAGATCCATAAAATTACTTATATAATCAACATCCTGGTGGCCTTTCATTTCATCTTTGCGTCCACGCACGACAATGGCGAGCCCTACGTGTATCTGATTCTGGTAGCCTTGCTGCTGTGGTACCGCTACCAACAATCCATCAGTCCCTCAAAACCGCTGCCGCAACGCACCTCTGGGTCGTAGGGCCTCTTCTCAATCAAGCCAGCCAGACGAATGCGCATACGAGATTGAGAAATGAACCCAGATTGTCCATTAGGCAGTCTGCCCCACTGGCATGAAGGCGGGAAGGTTGGCTGCATTAGCCCATAGTCCGGTGAACCAGGCTCGTTTGCGGCGTGGGACGGAGAGCATAAGGAGTTGTTGTTCACCACTTTTGCGCCACGATCCGCCGATGGCCAGGACCAAACCGTGCAGGGTGGACAGGGTGTGCTGCACCTTTGTCCGCATCACTGTTTGACGAAATAGGCTCATCAGGTTGTAGGCCAGCATGGCGAACCCCAACGCTGCCTCGGTGGCATAGAACTCATTGAGATTGAAGGCCTCCAGACCGAAGTCAGCCTTCAATTCCTTGATCCGATTCTCGCAATCGGCTCGCCCCCGATAGGTGCGCCACACCTCGACCATCGGCAGTTCGAGGGAGGTCACGAATGCCCCGTAGCGCCAACCTTGCGCATCTGGATCATCGCCGAACAATGAGAGCATCTTGCCCTGAGCCTCTTTGCGCTTGACCGATTGCCGTACTACAACCACACGGCGTGACTGCTGCCAGCTTTGAGCTTGATAAGTGATCTCGGTGAGTTCCAGTCCCGGAGCCAGCGCCCACCAACCCGTGGCTCGGTAAATCTCCCTCTGCAAAGGTCGGGTCAGGCGAGCTGCAATGATGTAGGCAATGCGCTTTTCTTCCAGCGTCAACAAGATCTTTTCATCAAAAAACCCGCTGTCGGCGCGTAACAACCCTACTGTCTTGTCACCCAGGTTGTGCAAGGTGGATTCGAGGAATGACAAGGTATTGTTGGCGCTGCTGGTATTGCTCGGACGCAACCAGAAGTTCGCCACCATTCGAGCCTCGGCGACAAAAGCAAATAAGGGATGATGGCTTGGCCGTCCCCGTCGTCCTGGATTGTAGCCACGGGCCGCGCCTTCTTGTTCGCCGTGGCGCGTGATGACCGTGGAATCCAGATCCAGCGTCACCCGCTTGAGAGTGGTTATCCTATCGAAAAACCAACGATAAACAGACGCCTGCACCCGTTCATTGGTGAGCATGTCGAACCGCTCGAACAACCGAACAATGGCCTTATGACCCGCTACCCGATCCCAACCAAAAAGCCGGGTAAGCGTGTGGTCGAAACGAACCGTTTCGGCATGAACAAAACGGGAAGCGCCACACCAGATCGCCACAATAAATTGTTCGATCAACTGAAGCGGCGGATAGCCCCGATTCGATCCCGGCGGCGGCAATTCCCACTTCTGGGCCGCTTCCCGGAAGCCCATGCTGTCCAGCATGCGTTTCAGAAGCGCCAGCCCACCCCAGGCCGTCACCTCACGGTCGCTGAAGACAACCGAAAACCCCTCTCCAGAAAGTGGATATTGGCTCATCGCAGCATTATATCATGATGTTATATAATGATTTTTCATTAATGATATCCATTAGAGACCAACTCCTTTTTGCCCCTGCGGATGCACATCTCAGACGACGTCATTATCCAGCCTTTCCGGCTAATGGACAATCCGGGATGAATGGCGGGATCGATGGATGAAGAGACTTCAGGGACTGAACAGAAATTGGTATGGTGTCCCCGGAATTATGGTGTAGAAATTGGTATGGTGTCCCCGGAATTACGGAATTCGGAATTATGGTGTAGAAATTGGTATGGTGTCCCCGGAATTACGGAATTAGGCAGGTATGGTGTCCCCGGAATTAGGCATGGTGTCCCCGGAATTAGGCAACGACTTTCGGAGCGAACAGGAGTAAGAGAGATGAAAACGACCATGAGCAAGGACGGCAGCACGATCATCGTCAGCATTCCCATGCAGATGAAAAAGCGCGGCGGACGGACGCTGATCATCGCGCCCACCGGCATGGGCGAGGAACCGCCGCCACGGGAGGAGACTCTGGCCAAACTGGTGGCCAGGGCGCACCATTGGTTGCGGCTGTTGGAGGAAAAGCGTTTTGCCTCCGTCCGGGAGTTGGCGGCCCACGAGAATCTCGACGCCTCCTACATCGCCAAGATCCTGCGCCTGACGCTGCTGGCGCTGGATATCATTGAGGCCATCCTGGACGGGCGGCAGCCGGACGTTCTGAGTTGGGCAGAGTTGAGAAAACCGTTTCCGATGCTGTGGGAGGAGCAGAGGGCGTTGTGGAAATTTCCGGCGGTGGGGTGATGCCGTGGCAGCCAGCGCCGGATATTCTGATTCCTTGAGTTATTAAAAAGGGCGAGGTATGGTCCAGGCAGGCATCAACCTCTCGCCCGGAAACCTTGCCATGGATACCCAACATGCCCTGACCTTGCAACAGATCGACACCATCAACTTAAGAGCCTGTCGCAGAATCGGGTCAAACCGTCTTAAATCTGGTAGAATGCCGTCATCGATACCCGTAGGACCAGGAGGCAGAGATGGCGGGATTTTTTCGTGAGCCGGACAGGCGTCAGATACACCTTTTGCCGGTGGACATGTTGGAGTGGGTGCCCGAAGATGATATTGCGCACCTGATTCTGGATGTCGTGGAGGGGATGGACCTGAGTCGCTTCAAAGCACGTTATCAAGTCGGAGGTGTGGGTGCTCCGGCGCTGTCTCCTGGGATGATGCTGGCGGTGCTGATCTACGGTTACAGCCATGGCTACACGTCGAGCCGGAAATTGGAACGACTGTGAGCCTGTCGCAGAATCGGGTCAAACCGTCTTAAATCTGGTAGAGTGCCGTCATCGATACCCGTAGGACCAGGTGGCAGAGATGGCGGGATTTTTTCGTAAGCAGGCGTCAGATACACCTTTTGCCGGTGGACATGTTGGAGTGGGTGCCCGAAGATGATATTGCGCACCTGATTCTGGATGTCGTGGAGGGGATGTAAGCGCCAATTCTTCCCCAGGGTTTCCGGCTGTTGCTGAATAAGGCAGCATACCCTCCAATGAAAACTTTTCTGGAGGGCAACAGTATGGAAGCGAAATCGAGGAGTAGCCGTCAGGGTCAGGCTTTTTGGTTGGGGCACATTGTGGCGTGCGAGCAGGCAGGCAAAGGGGTTGCGGCATACCTGCGAGAGCACGGGCTCAGTGAACAGAATTTTTACCGCTGGCGAAAGAAGCTGATGTTGAGCGGCGATTTGCCGGTGCAGGTTGCAGAACCGATGTTCCAGCGACTGGAGGTTTTGACGTCTTCTGCGGTGCTGGAGGAGGAATCGTTTCCGGGTTGCAGGGCCGTCTTGACTGGTGAGCGAGCCCGAAGTCCCGATGCGGTGCAGGATATAATGAACAATTGCCACATCCGACTGCCCAACGGGGCGACGTTGGAATTGAGCGGCTCATTATCGACCGGCTTGATCGGGCATGTGCTGCAAGTCGTCGGAGCAATGCCGCTGATGGCGGAAAGGGTCGTACGATGATGCGCCCGGCCAATGACCTGGCCGAGGTCTATTTGTGCGTGCAGCCGGTGGACTTTCGCAAGGGGATGATGTCACTGGCGGCATTGGTGGAGCGGGAGCTTGGCTTGAATCCCTTTGAAACTCGGCTGTTCGTCTTCACCAACCGCCATCGGAACCGGGTACGCATCCTGTACTGGGAGCGTAACGGATTCTGCCTTTGGCAGAAGCGGCTGGAAAAGGAGCGGTTTCACTGGCTTCGCACGGAGGAAGATCAGTCCTTGGCAGCCATCGGCGGACAGCAACTCAACTGGCTGCTGGACGGCTATGATATCACCCGGATGAAGCCTCACAAGGAGTTGAAATATTCAATCATTTCCTAGCAGTTAGGTCTGTTTTTTGGTATGATTTCCGTCCATGGATACCACTTCAGACCAAGCCTTTCTGCCACTTTCCGACGATCCCGTCATGCTGCGGGAGACGGTGTTGTCGCTGCAATCAGAGATCCGGGAATTGGCTCTGGCCTGGGATGAATGGCAACAGCGGACGGAGTTGTTGACAGAGCAGTTGCGTTTGCTGCGGGCCAAAATTTTCGGTCGCTCCAGCGAGAAGAGGCCATCGTTCGAGCATCCCAGCCTGTTCAACGAGGCCGAGCAGGATGCGGATGGAAAAGAGGATGAAGCAACGGACACCGACAGAGACGACTCGACAACCGGACAGGAAGCCGAAGCGACAGCCATCACGGTGTCTGGTCATACCCGGAGTCCCAAGGGACGCAAGCCGTTGTCGCCTGACCTGCCTCGGGAAGAGGTGATCCATGACCTGCCAGCGGATCAAAAGATCTGCGGACTGGATGGGCATGAGTTGATGGAAATTGGTCGAGAGATCAGCGAGCAGTTGGAAATCGTTCCTGCCCATGTGAAAGTGCTCCAGCACATTCGGATCAAGTATGGCTGTCCGCATTGCCGTCAGGGTGTGAAAATCGCACCGCCGCCACGGCGCCCGCTGCCCAAAGCCATGGCGTCGGCGAGCATGCTGGCCTACATCGCGGTTTCCAAATATGCTGACGCCCTGCCTTTGTATCGACAAGAGGGTATTTTCAAACGATACGGGTTGGATGTGAGTCGTACGACGTTGGCCAACTGGATGATTGGATCCGGCCAGATGGTACAGCCACTGATCAACTTGATGCAGGAACGAATGCTGGAATACGGTTACATCCGGATGGACGAAACCGCGCTCCAGGTGCTTGATGAGCCGGGCAAGGCAGCCACCAGTAAGTCCTACATGTGGGTACGTGTAGGAGGATCGCCGGCTGAACGGGTCATTTTGTTCAACTACGATGCCAGCCGTGGCGGTCAGGTACCCAAGGAACTTCTGCTGGATTATCAGGGATGGTTGCAGACAGATGGCTATGATGGCTATCTGGCCATTGGCGCCCAACCTGGCGTGGAACATCTCGGGTGTTGGGCTCATGTGCGCCGCAAGTTCGTGGAGGCGGTGACCGCTGCCGGGAAGGGAGGCAAGCATTCCAAGGCCCAGCAAGGAGTTGCTTGGATCGCCAAATTATACGCCATTGAAAAACGGATCCGTGGGCGAACACCCCAGGAACGGTTCGAGGTGCGAAAACGAGAGGTGCCGCCCATTTTCAAGGATATTCGGGCGTGGATGGATGCTCTTGTACCGAGAGTGCTACCCTCTTCATTGACTGGACAGGCTCTGGGTTACATGCAAGGCCAATGGGATCGTTTGATTCGGTATATTGAGGATGGGCGTCTGGAGATCGACAACAATGGCGCGGAAAACGCCATCCGCCCCTTCGTGGTGGGTCGGAAGAACTGGCTGTTTTCGGACACCGTTCGTGGGGCCAAGTCGTCAGCCAACCTCTACAGCCTGATCGAGACGGCCAAGGCCAATGGCTTGGAGCCTTACGCTTATCTGTGCCACGTTTTCGATCACATCCCGACGGCTCAAACCCTGGAGGATTTCGAGGCGCTTTTGCCGTGGAAGTTTACACGGAACGTGCAGCCGGAAATCAAGGCTGCCTCGTGACGTGGAGAAATGGGCGCTTACTTTGAAACCGAAAGAAATCCCCTGATCGTATGATTCTGCCATCCCGTCACTTCGGCGATCTGTGCGGCGGTGGCGCCCTCCGGGCGGTGCAGCATGCTGATCACCTGATTTTGTTTGGAATTCCCCTGGCTGCGGCGCGGTTTGGTTTCGACCTTCGGTGGTTCCATGCCGATGGCCCGGTATCTCCATCCGCACTGCGGGCCGGGAGTTGGCAAAAATGGCCGATCAAGGTATTATTTGATTGGTTGTGTATGTCGGCAAGTCGGGTATTGACTACAGCCGAGGAATCGATTGCCGGAGTTTCCTCCCTTCTTTTCTGTCCGCTCAACCAACTGACCCTTTTGACATTTTGGGCATACGGGACCAGAGGCGGTTTTGGTTGCAGGAGCGGAAGACGAGACGTTCCCCGGTGAGTCAGTCATGGTTGCGGAGCAGTTGGGATAGGCGGAGCACCCCCAAAACCAACCGCGTTTGCTTTTTCTTCGGACCATTGGCTTGCCACAGTCCGGGCAAGGTCGTGAAGGGTCCGGGGCCGACGCTGACTGGGCATCCGACCCTCTCGCAGATGAACGTGCTCCCCCCTTGCCGGCAAGACTGGCGGCGGGCATGGTGGGGAGGCCATGGAACGGGTTGATTCCCATCTCCTGCCGCTTCTTCACATTGCCGATCAGCCTATGCAGCCACAACTCGGATTTGTCCAGGAACTCATCCAGGGATCTGCTGCCGTTGGCAATGTCCTCCAAGAACTGCTCCCAGACGGCTGTCGTCGCCGGATCGGTCACGCTGTGAGGCAGGGCGTCGGCCAGCGCACGGCCTGCCGGCATGCTGACAAGGTTCTTTTTTCCTTCCTTCGCCAGCAAGCCCCGATTGATCAGAGTCTCTATTATGGATGCGCGGGTCGCCTCGGTCCCGATACCCGACGTGTCCCGTAGAATCTTGCGCAACCTGGGGTCTTCGACCCGTTTGCCTACCGACTTCATCGCCTGAATCAGGGTGCCTTCCGTATAGCGATTGGGGGGGCTGGTTTGCTTGGCGTTCAACTCCGTCTTTTCAATACTGGCATCCTCCCCTGCCAGGACATGGGGGAGGCGCTGGTCATCCTCTCCTTCCTCGGCGTCCTTTTCCTCCTTTGGCTGACCCAGCACCTGTTTCCAGCCCAGGGCCTGCTCAACACGGCCTGATGCTCGGAAGGTCTCTGAACTGACCAGGGTATTGATGACCGTGGCGTCGTATTCATGGGGTGGAAAGAACTGCGCCAGATAGTGGCGGCGGATCATGTCGTAGACGAGGAACTCCTCCCGGCTCAAATTCGCGACATTCACATGGGCAGCAGTCGGGATGATGGCGTGGTGGGCCGTGATCTTCTTGTCGTTCCAGGCGCTGGAGCGGGATATTGGGTTGGCGGACTGGATCAACGGGGCAATCACGGGATCACTCTTTGCAACAGCTTGAAGAATCTTTGGGGCATCCTTGAACTGCTCAGTGGGTAAATGGCGGCAGTCCGTCCGGGGATAGGTCACGGCCTTGTGCTTTTCGTAGAGGGACTGGGCGACTTCGAGCGTCCTTTTGGCACTCATGCTCCAACGGCGGGAGGCTTCCTGCTGAAGAGTGGAGAGTTCAAGCGGCAGGGGCGGAGGATCCTTCACCCGCTTGGTCTCCGCTTTGGTGACCTTACCGATCTGCCCTTGGACCTTCTGAACAACCGCCTCGGCGACCGTTCGATCCTGGCAACGTCCTTCATCATCTGCGTGCTGTTTCGGTGGGATCCACTTGGCCTTGAATGAGCCGTAGGCCACCCGGTGGAAGGCGATGACATCAAAGAAGTCGACCGGCTTGAATTTCTCGATCAGTCGGTCACGGTCCACCACCAATTTCAACGTGGGCGTTTGGACGCGGCCTACGCTCAGCACCCCGTCATACCCGCCCTGACGACCGACAATTGTGTAGGCGCGGGTGAGGTTCATGCCGACCAGCCAATCGGCACGGGACCGCCCCAAACCGGCCTGGTACAGGGGTTCAGTTTTCTGCCCGGGCCAAAGGGATGCGAGAGCCTTGCGGATGCTTGCATCATCGAGCGCCGAGAGCCAGAGCCGGGAGACCTTTCCCCGGTAGCCGCAGCGTTCCAGGACTTCCCGCCCAATGGTCTCACCCTCCCGGTCGGCGTCGGTGGCAAGTACCACCTCCTGCACGCCCTTCAGTAACTCCTGGATGATTTTGAACTGCTTCCCACCCTGCCGGGTCAACTCCAGCTTCCACTCTTCAGGGACCATGGGGAGTGTGTCCAAACGCCACTGCTTCCATTCCGGTTTGTAGCGATCCGGTTCGGTCATCTCCAACAGGTGGCCGATGCACCAAGTCACGCGAACTCCGGGCCCTTCGCCATATCCCTCACGCTGTGAGGTTGCCCCGAGGACTCGGCCAATGTCACGGCCTTGAGATGGTTTTTCGCACAAATACAGAATCATGGCTGTGACCGCTTGTGTTTGCCAGTGGCTGAGAGGATAGCTCGTATCCGTTAATCCATGCCCTGATTAGCAGGTGTTGCTGGAGAGGCGGCTGTACAATGCCTGCCGGGTAATGCCCAGCAGAGCAGCGGCAACGCTTTTTTTTCCATCGGCGCGGCGGAGGGCTTCGCGGATGAGCAGTTCTTCGGCCTCTTTCAGGGTGGGAAAGCTGGACGAGGAGAACTGGATGGGGGCAGCCTCCTCGCCGGAGGGGGTGGCTGGGGAAGGGTGTCCGTTGCGTCCCGGTTGCAGGATGCGGAAACAGTTCAGCGACATCACATGGCCCTGGTGGCACGAAACGGCGTCGAAGACGATGGCCTTGAGTTCCCGCACATTGCCCGGGAAGGGATAAACCGCAAGATGGTCGAACAGGGCTTGCGGCGGAGTTGGGGTGGGACGATTGAGGGCGGAGGCGGCTTCTTCCAGAAAGTGAAGGGTCAGCAGTGGGATATCCTCCTTGCGTTCCCTCAAGGGTGGAATGTGAAGTTGATGAAACGAGAGGCGATAGTAAAGATCCCGACGCAGCAATCCCTTGGCCACCAGTTCGTTGGGATCCCGATGGGTGGCAGCGACAATGCGTACATCGGTGCGTACCGGATGGTCGGCGCCCAGGGGCAGGTATTGCTTCTCCTGTAGAAAACGCAACAGCTTGACCTGGCAGGCAGGGCCGATGTCACCGATTTCGTCGAGGAAAAGAGTGCCGCCAGCCGCTTGGGCGACCAGTCCTTTTCGGTCCTGGTCCGCCCCGGTGAAAGCCCCGCGCCGATGCCCGAACAGAGTGTCGGAAAGGATATGTTCGTCGAGGCCAGCCACATTCTCAGCGATGAAGGCGCCGGTACGACCGCTGGCCTGATGGCAGGCGCGGACGAACATCTCCTTGCCCACGCCCGTTT
>JADFZD010000300.1 GCA_015232705.1 Magnetococcales bacterium
AACCGTGGTCGCCATGAGAACTGAGCGTCGATATGATCGGGAAACCCCTTTCCGGCTGAAGGTCGGGTGGGGGGCGGGAGGGTTCTCCCTCCAACGTGGGATCTGTGTGTGGGTGGTTTTGCTGTTGTTGATGCCGTGGCAGATGGGCGTGGCGCTGGCGGCGGACGAGGCGCCTCCCAAGGTGCGCGGTACGGCGGCACTCTTGGGGGATATCGACTCGGGTCGGGTGCTGTATACCCAGGATGTGGATAACCGTCTGCCACCCGCCTCCCTGACCAAGATCATGACCCTCTATTTGATCTACGAGGCCCTGGCTGCGGGCACGGTGAAACTCGACGCCGATCTGATGGTGAGCGAAAACGCCTGGCGCACCGGCGGATCGAAGACCTTCGTCAAGGTGGGCGACAAGGTGCGGGTGGAGGATCTGATTCGCGGCATCGCGATTCAGAGCGGTAACGATGCCTGCGTGGTGATGGCCGAGCATCTGAGCGGCTCGGAGAGCGCCTTTGTCGCGAAGATGAACGCCAAGGCGGCGGAGTTGGGCATGACCAACACCCATTTCACCAATACCACAGGTCTGCCGGATCCGGAACATTATACCTCGGCGCGCGATCTGTTCACGCTGTCGAGCACCATGATGCGCAAGTTTCCGCAGTACAGCCACTATTCCCAGGAAAAACAGTTCACCTTCAACAACATCCGTCAGCACAACCGCAACAATCTCCTGTGGCGCGATCCGATCATCACCGGCTTGAAGACCGGCCATACCCGCGAAGCGGGATACTGCCTGGTGGCCACCAGCGACAAGGAGGGGCAGAGGCTGGTGGCCGTGGTGTTGGGCGCCGGGACACGCAAGATTCGCGAGGATGATGCCTTGCGATTGATCCATTTCGGAAACAGGATGTATGAGACGGTCAAGTTCTTCGACGCCAAGGCGACGGTGCGCAAGTTGCGGGTGTGGAAGGGGGTCGAACGGGAGGTGGAAGGGATTGTAAGCGAGCCGCTGGTGGTGACCGTGGCACGCAAGGAGCGGGGTTCGGTCGAGGTGGGTGTCTCCTATGACGAACCGCTGGTGGCTCCGGTGCAGATTGGTCAGAAGATCGGCGCGGTGGTGGTGAAGGCCGGGGGCAAGGAGCTGTTTACGCGGGATCTGGTGGCGGGTAACGCCGTGGAGCGTGGCAATGTTTTCCGGGTGATGTTCGATTCGGTGCGTGTGACCCTTGGGTGGTGAGTCGCCGGCGGAATGACCGTGGAACTTCCTCGGGGAGCTTCACGGGTGGGGTTCTCCCTCCATCATGCAGGTTCGTTGAGGCGGAGTGAAGGCGATGTCTGGAAAAAAGAACAAAAAGAAGGATTCCCATTTGGACGAGCAGGAAGATGCGTTTGGAGGAACCTACTTGGGAACGGATACGTCACACGCGCCGGAGGATCATGTGGGCCCCTCGATGGAGGAGATCCTGGCTTCGCTGGAGGATCTGCTGGATGGGGATGATGAAGGGTTGCTGATGGCGTCTGGCGGCGCAAGCCTGGAGTCGCCGGAATCGGGCGTCGAGCGCGCCGAAGTGGAGCTGGAATCGGTCGTGGACGAAAAGGCCTTGGCACGCGAGGGTTTGGCGATGGGAGGCGGTATGAAGGAGGCGGAGACGGCGGCATCGATGGTGTCGGAGCCTGACGAGGTGCCGATGGATCTGGATGACGAGGAGCCATTGGATCTTTCCGGCATGGAGGTGGCGCTGTCGTTCATGGATGAGCCTGCGGCAGAGGATCCCGGCGCCGAAGCTGGCGATGGCCACGGTCACGACCATGACCACCCGCATCCGCACGCAGGGGAGGCGGATCTGGACGAGGCGTTCGAATCGGACGAGGAGTTCGGTGCCGAGGTCGAGGGTTCCGAGGCGGTGGTAGAGGAGCCGGACGCGGATCCGGATTTCGAGGCGGGGGGTGATTTCGAGGAGGAGGAGTCGGCCTCGGAGGCGGGTTTGGAAACGGACGAGGTGCTGGAAGCCGAGATCGAGGCGGTGGTGGATGAGGTGATGGCCTCCGAGCCGGAGTTGGCTGAGGAGGAGGGTGCCGGCGAGCCTGAGTTGGCCGACGAGGCTGCCGAGGAAGAGTCCGCGCCTGAGTTGGCCGAGGAGATCGCCGAGGAAGAGTCCGCGCCTGAGTTAACCGAGGAGATCGCCGAGGAAGAGTCCGTGTCTGAGTTGGCCGAGGAGATCGCCGAGGAAGAGTCCGCGCCTGAGTTGTCGGAGGAGATCGCCGAGGAAGAGGCTGCTGTAGAAGAATCCGAGCCGGAATTGGCCGAAGAAGAGGCTGTCGTAGAAGAATCCGAGACGGAATTGGCGGAAGAAGAGTCT
>JADFZD010000301.1 GCA_015232705.1 Magnetococcales bacterium
AGCATTCGGGACCAGCGCTCACGCCTGGCGCGTAGCTCCTCGAGGCGTCCCCGATAAACGAACACCGTGGAACGACCCGCCGCACCTCTGGCGGTAACGAGCTGCGTCAGGATGCGCTGACTCTCAGCCGTGGCGCCGCAGTCGTCCACCACCAGGTGATGAGCCACACCCGCGCGCTCGAGCGCCACCTCCGCCGCCTCACGCGTCCGGGTGCCAAACGACGAGCGCATCCCCTGAGCTATGGCATCGTCGTTGCACCAGTACGCGATGAGGTTCTCACGTCGGCGGCCAGAATCCAGCAGCCAGGCCGCCGCCAGGTGAGGCGCCAGATCTCCCGTATCGCAGAGGAGCATCGCCGGCCACACAGCGAAGCTCATGAGACGGTGAGCCTCAGACACGGCGCCCGGTCGCAGGTGGATCCAGCCCGGAGGCAGATCGGCATCGGAGGTCGCCGCCAGGCTCAGCGCCGCCGCCTTCCACCGCTCCGGAACGCACGCACGCATCCAGGCAGGGTAGAGACGCTCAAACGCATCTCGCTCGCGCTGGTTCTTCTCTTCGTCGGCCTGCCGTCGAGCCAACAGGCAGGGCTCGCACCAGGTCGAACTGATGCGGCCTACACGCACCGTCATCAGCTCACTACCGCACAGGCGGCACGTCGTCGGGGTGTTCGGCTCGATACATTTTGATGATGAAGGGTCGCTCTTGATCGGTAGGCGGTCTGTAGTGCTTCCGTTCCCACTGTCGAATGATTTCCTCATCGCTGATTCGTGGAGGTGCATCATTTGTCTCCTTCGCTTCCACTAGACGTTTGTTGAATCCTCTGGGATCGCCCTTGACTTTGACCTTCTTCGGGCGGCGTCGCGTCACCGGAACAGGTGTCAGCGACGATAGGATCAGATCCACGTTTAGACTGATGGCACGGGTAGAGGTGCCTGGAATGTTGCCGGAGATTCGGAAGGGGGTCTCGAGAATCCAACCGCGAGAGACGAGAGACCGATACCCATCAGCAAAGTGACGCGTCGGCAGGCAAGAAGCGATGTTCAATGTCTCGCGAGTGACGCAGCAAACTGCTGATCCAGCGCGCCAGTGACCCAGAATTGCAACCAACACAAACTTTTGCTTCCGATCGAGTGTCGCCCCAATCACCGCCTGAGTCACTTTTACCCACAGTTCCAAATCCATCCGGCACCACACCTTCATCCTTCTTCGTCTGCGCACACGATGGCAGGGGCAGTGAGCCCTGTCGTCACGTCGGTTACGGCCTCGATCATGTCGTCGAACCCAGTGACGCCGGCGGCCAGTGCCATGATCTGACCGCGAATCCCAGCAGCACACCGGGCGGTGAGCGGGCCGGGGGGCTCGAGGTTCAGGAGTTGAGCCAGCCCCTCAACGAGCTGGGGAGGCACCTGCACGACTCGAATGGCACTGGGATGCGGTTCGCCGCGACCGGCTTTGAGAGTCAATTCACACAGCATCTTGCTTCTCCTTGACGTTTGGGGCTCGATGCTGCATTCAATGGGTAGCTCGAGCCATGGGTAACGTCTGCGGTGTTGAGCTGGCCCGGTTCGGTTGCCGAGGGTCGTTTCAAACTAGCGACACCGAACCGGGTTTTTCATTCCTCCGGAGCCTCTTCGATCACCTCTGCAACCGCCTCCGCCCGCGCTCCATCCACGATCTTCGCCCTCATCTCAATCAGCTCGGGCCACCCCTCAATGAATCCCTCGAGGCGGGTGGCGTGGTCGGCGTTGTAAGAGAGCGTGAGGCAGCTGCCCATTGCCAGCTCGCGCGTGTCCTCGTGCTCGTGCTCCAGGCGCTGTAGCCGCTCCTCCAGCACGGATGCCCTTTTCATCTCATTGTCGAGCTGATTATCAAGGAGCACTACGTGATCGGACAACTCGCGCAGCTTGGCCGAGTACGTCGCATCCAATCGCTCAACGTGAGCTGTCAGTTCATCCAAACTCGGAAAAGCCTTATCCGTCTTCTTGGTCATCTCAGTTCCTTTCGGTTGCTCTGGGGGCCGTAACGCCTCGTCCTCAATCTGCAAATATGCCTCATCGAGTTCCATCAGTTTCCTGACTCGGGCCTTGCTTGTCTTCATTGGTTTCTTTTCCCTTGCCTTCAGACCGGACAATTCGCGCCGCCATGTCTCTGATCGCAAATTCCATCATGCGACGTCCGCGCTTAGTGTTCGCCAATCGCTTGATACCGATGAGAAACGATAGGTAATCTGACGAACGGACACCTTCCGTGATCAGCGACAGTGCGCGCTCAACGTCGGCCTGTTCGGTCGCCTGCCTTTGTAGCAGTTGCCGCGCCTGTTCCAATTCCTTCCGCCTGGCTTCGAAATTACTCG
>JADFZD010000302.1 GCA_015232705.1 Magnetococcales bacterium
GATGGTACGGATACCATCACCGATTTTTCCGCCGGGGATACTCTGGATATCACCGGCATGCTGGGCAGTTACAACTACTATGCCGGCGATCCGATCCGCGATGGTTGGATCGAGGTGACGAAGGATGCGACGAGCCAGGATGTGATCGTGAAGCTGGATACGACCGGATCGGGTGATTTTACCAATGCCATCACCCTGGTGATTCTGCTGGATGCCAATCTCATCGATCTGACCAACGGCATGCTGCCGGCTGGACCGGCGCTCGATCAGACGGTAACGGGTACCGACGACAGCAATCTTCTGTACGGCGGCAGCGGAAACGATACGATGGATGGGCTTGCTGGTCTCGATACGCTGCATGGTGGTGCGGGTGATGATACGATCCATGGTGGATCGAACAATTATTATGGCTATTACAGCTATCAGACCGAGAAGATCTATGGCGATGCCGGCAACGACACGCTCTATGGCGACGAAGGGCAGGACGAACTGCGGGGCGGAACCGGGAACGATCATCTGTATGGCGGCAGTGACGGCAGTTGGGATTATCTGTATGGCGAAGTGGGCGATGACGCACTGGTGGGACGGGGAATGCTTTATGGTGGCGATGGTTCCGATATCCTGACTGGAGATGGATCCTTGTTGGGAGAAGCGGGCGACGACACCCTTGCCGGGAGCGGACGCCTGGAGGGGGGAGTCGGCAAGGATACCCTGACCGGGTCGAACGGCGATGATGTGTTGCTGGGTGGGCCTGGGGATGATGTCATGACCGGTGGAGCGGGCGCGGATCGGTTTGTGTTCGATTATTACGACCTGCAGTATGTTGGCAACAGCAAGTATGTGCTCAACGGCAGCGATCAGGGGGCCTATGTTGGGGATCATATCCTCGATTTTCAGGCGGGCGATCAGTTGGATCTTGCCAATATCTTGTATTACAAGGGCTACAACGGCGCCAATCCGTTTGGCGAAGGTTGGTTGACTGCCAACCAGGTTGGAACGGACGTGGAGGTCCGTTTTGGTGCGAATGGCCATGTGGACGGCTACAGTGATCTGATCGTCACGCTGGATGACACCCCGCTCGATCTGTTGATCAGCAATGTGCTGCCAGGCGGTTTGCAGATGAAGTTCAGCGCCACCAGTGGCAACGATCATTTCGAGGGTAACGCCTTTGACACCACCTACCAGTGGGATCAGTCGGACGGTACCTTCGGCGGGCAGGATGCGATTCAGGATGCGGGCGGTCAGGATCAGTTGCTTTTCGGCCATCTGCACGATGTGGCGATCCGCGTGGCCCAATCGTCTGCCGATCTCTCCGGGACCGGTCCTTTGTCGGTGGATATCGATCATGCGGTGGTGGATTCCGTGAGCGGTGCCGTGGGTTTGACCTTCGACACACCGGACAGTCAAATCAGTCTGACGCGCGCCATCGAGAAGATCGCGGCCACGGATGGGAGTTTGACCAGCACGGCGTCATCCCAACCGGTCGATTTGCATACGGTTTTGGAGGGGACAGAAGCGCAGAGTATCGACACCACCCATACGGCCTATCTTGTGGCAGGCAATGCCCAGGATAACCAAATCGATCTGAGCGGCATCTCGGATGCCGCCCACACCCTGGTGTTGGGCGGGGCCGGAAATGACAGCATCGTGGGATCGCGTGGCGAGGATACCCTGGTGGGTGGCACGGGTCAGGATGTTCTGCAAGGTGGCGCGGGTCAGGATATCCTGACTGGAGGCGCCGACAATGACCAGTTCCGGTTTGTCAACCCGAGCGAAGGCTCCGCCACTTTTGCCAAGGCGGATATCATTCGCGATTTTACCCCACTGGAAGATGTGATTTCGTTGGGATCCGGATTTGCCTCAAACGCTGCCCATGTGGAGATTTCTTATGCGGCGGGATCGTTGGCCGCGTTGCAGACCGCGCTCGATCAGGGCACGCTGGACACTTTGGCTCATGATGCCGGGGTGGCAGCTGGAGAGAACTATTCAGCTTTCCTGAGCTTTACCGATAATGATGGTGGTACCGAGAGTGGCAGCTATCTGCTGTATGATGCGGGCACGGATGCGACCCATCCGCACGGGGTCATGACCGTTCTGGCCGAACTGGAGCATGTCACCGCGAACCACTTCTCGCAGACGGATGTGCTGCATCCGGTGGGTTGATGATGATCGCTGTTGGCGGCAGCCATTGTCTGGTGTTTGTCTTGAAACTCCCGAACGGGTGGTCCAAGATTCAAAATGAGGGTGTCACCCCCCCGCTTGCAAGTCAGTGGGGGGATCTCTTGATCCGGTTGAAAATTTTCATGCTCTCATGTTACATTAGGTTGACGAAAGAGAGCCATTGACGGTATAA
>JADFZD010000303.1 GCA_015232705.1 Magnetococcales bacterium
TGCGAAAAATACGCTGCGCGCCGCCTTCGTGAGAGTCGTTTCCGTTTTTTGGAAACGACTCAACATCTTGCACGCGGCCTGTTGGAAAACGACGTATCCCGTGATGGGTGCGGTTTAAGGACTTCGCCCTGAACCCCACCTGGGGCCACTGGCCCCAGGACCCCGTTGCCCGAGGGATAGGATCAGGGCTTCGAGCCTGGACCCCGTTGCCGGGGAGAGATCACGCGCTCCCCCGTTTAAATCAGAGCCCTCATGAACCGTTCGCTTCTTCTCTTTGCACTGATCATCACCCTTCTGGGCGGGATGCGTTGGTTCTCACCCAACGAGAGCCCCCTTGCGACCCGTCAGACGACCCAACCCCCTGTCAATCAGACAACCCTTCCACCGACACAACCCTCCAACCCGACCACACCACCCACCTCCCCACCCTCCAACCTCCGCACCGTGGCCGAACGCCAACTACGCCAAATGCACGTTTTTCCACCGGATGGCGCGGCACGACCGGTCATCCAACACATCCACGATACCGGCTCCGGTCCCATCGTGGTCAAGGCGCGCGCCAAGGTGGACGAACTGGAGGTGTTCGGTCACGAAACCAATCTGCTTTTCGACCGCGACCTGAACCAGGTGGCCAACAGCGGAGATCAATCCATCCCCCCACTGCCCTCGGATCGCTCGTTTCATCTCGGAGCGAATAAAGCCCTGGATACCGCGTTTAAAAACCTCGGAGGCACCGAACCCCGCGAAGGTTGGCACCAGGTCGATGAAAGGGATGGCTACCAATACTTCAGCGCCGATTTTTCAAAAGCCGAATACCGCCTGCGCAAGCCGGCACGGGTCAAGGCCGTGCTCTATCCCGGTGAGACGGAGCTGATTCCCGCCTATGCCATCGAATTGCGCGCCGGCGACTTCGACCGCGACAATCTCGATGCCCATCTGTACGTGATCTCCGCGCGCGACGGCACGGTGCTCTTCGACAAAAATCAACGCCACAACAGCGCCTATGGCTATCGGGTATTCGCCCTCCCGGATGGCGAACACACCCCGATGAACGATCCCAACGGCACCCAGGGGATCCCCAATCCCACCGGCACGCCGGTCACCCCGCCCTATCTGCCCGAGGCCGTGGCACAAAACCTGATCACCCAGCAAAACGGTCCGATCTCGACCGCCGACCCCTGGCTGCCGGACAACGCCACCACCACCAGCGGCAACAACGTCGATGTGCAAGCCTCGGTTTCAAGCACTGCCCTGAATTCATCCCTGGTCAACAAACGGGCCCCCATCACCAGCCCTGGCCTGTTCGATCATCGATTCAACGCCAGCCAGACACCTCTTGCCAACCCCTCCCAGCTCAACGCCTCGCTGGTGCAACTCTTTTTCACGATCAATTTTCTGCATGACCTCTTCTACGACCAGGGGTTCAACGAATCGGCAGGCAATGGCCAGGCAAACAACTACGGACGCGGCGGTCTGGGATCGGATCCGATCCTCGTTACCCTGAGCGATGCCACAACCGATCGCGACAACGCCAGCATGGCCACGGACGCGGATGGCGCTTCGCCGACCCTGGTCGTGGGAATCTGGGGCGGTTCGCAATCCATCCAGCTGCACATGACGCAGCCTGAGTCCAAGCGCATTGTCAACGTGGAACGTGCGAAATTCGGGCCAGAAACCTATTCTGTATCCGGTGACCTGGTGCGCATGGAGGACGGGGTGGATCCGATTCATGATGGCTGCCAGACCCCTACCAATGCATCGGCGTTGCGTGGTCGCATCGTGGTGATCGATCGTGGTCTCTGTCTGTTTACGGAAAAGGTGCGCATCGCCCAGAGCGCGGGGGCCGTGGGTGTACTGATCGTCGATCAATCCGGGATAACCGAACTCTTCCCCATGACCGGTACCGACAGCAGCATCACCATTCCATCGGTATTGCTGTTCAAAGCGGATGGCGATGCCCTGAATGCCCTGCTCAACTCAGGCAAAAACGTGACCATGACGCTCTCTTGCAGCCAGAACTCCGACATCAACGGCGCCCTGGATAACCTGGTGGTGGCCCACGAGTGGGGACACTATCTGACCGAGAGATTGATCGGCAACGGCGCGGGATTGAACAACAATCAAGGGGAGAGCCTTGGGGAGGGGTGGTCCGATTTCGTCGCCATGCTTTTGGCCGTGCGTCCCGAAACCGGGGACAATGCCTATCGCGGCACCTATGCGGTGGCGGCCTATTCGTACTCCAACCAGCCGGAGCAGCAACCCTACTATTACGGGCTGCGGCGTGTTCCCTATTCGATCGATTTTTCCAAGAATGCTTTGACCTTCAAGCATATCGAAAATCGGATCA
>JADFZD010000304.1 GCA_015232705.1 Magnetococcales bacterium
CAAGGCCCAGTTGAGCAACGGCGCCACCCGCAAGCTCGATCTGATCGACTCGATGATCGCTGCCGGAGACAAAGGCATCTCCGAGGGGGATCTGACCACCATCGAGCGTTCCGCCTGCCCCACCTGCGGATCCTGTGCCGGACTGTTCACCGCCAACTCCATGAACTGCCTGATGGAATCCCTGGGGATGGCCCTGCCGGGCAACGGCACCCTGCTGGCCACGCACGCCGATCGCAAGCAGCTCTTTCTGGAGGCGGGTCGGTTGATCGTCTCTTTGTGCAAGCGTTACTACGAACAAAACGACACTTCGGTGTTGCCACGCTCGCTGGCCACCTTCGAAGCCTTCGAGAACGCCATGTCTCTGGATATCGCCATGGGTGGTTCCACCAATACCGTGCTGCATCTGCTGGCTGCGGCCCGCGAAGGCGAAGTCCCGTTCACCATGGATGACATCGACCGGTTGTCGCGACGGGTGCCCTGCCTGTGCAAGGTGGCTCCCTCGACCGATCGCTATCACATCGAGGATGTGCATCGCGCCGGGGGCATTCCGGCGATTCTCGGAGAACTGCGTCGTGCCGGACTCCTGCACGAAGGATGCGCCATGGTGCATGCCCCGACCCTGGCCAAAGCTCTCGACCGCGAGGATATCGCCGCCCCCGGAGCCACGGATGCAGCGAAGCGGCGTCATCTGGCGGCACCGGGTGGCAAAGTCACCACAGAGCCCTTTGCCCAGGAGGCGCGCTGGCCCTCCCTGGATCTGGATCGCACCGGCGGTTGTATCCGCGATCTGGAGCACGCCTACTCCAAGGATGGCGGACTGGCGGTGCTCTTCGGCAATCTGGCCGAAGAGGGGTGTATCGTCAAAACCGCCGGAGTGGATGAATCGATCTGGAAGTTCTCCGGACCGGCACGGATCTTCTCCAGCCAGGAGAGCGCCTGCGAGGCGATCCTCGGGGATCGGATCCAGGCGGGTGATGTGCTGATCATTCGCTACGAAGGGCCGCGCGGCGGACCCGGCATGCAAGAGATGCTCTATCCCACCAGTTTCTTGAAATCCAAGGGGCTCGGAAAAGTCTGCGCCCTGATCACCGACGGACGCTTCTCGGGTGGCACTTCCGGGCTTTCCATCGGCCACGTTTCCCCAGAGGCTGCCGAGGGGGGGAACATCGCCCTGGTCGAAGAGGGTGATCGCATCGACATCGACATCCCCAACCGCTCGATCCATCTGGCGGTGGATGATGCCACCCTGGCCGTCCGTCGCGCGGCCATGACACGCTATCTCCCTGAAGGGCGTGATCGTCCGGTTTCGGCGGCTCTGCGTGCCTACGCTGCCTTGACCACTTCGGCAGCCAAGGGGGCGGTACGCGATCTGGGACGGGTGGAGGGTTTGCTTCGATGAGCAGTCGGCGCCTGATCAGCTTCGACTGGGCCTTGAAACGTCTGTTGCGCGCCAAGGCCAATTTCTCGATCCTTGAGGGTTTTCTGACCGAACTTCTCAAGGAGGAGATCACCATTTTGGAGGTTCTCGAAAGCGAAAGCAACAAGCATGATCGCTTCGACAAATCCAACCGGGTGGATCTTAAAGTCAAAAACAGTCGTGGCGAACTGGTGCTCATCGAGGTCCAGTACGAACGGGAACTCGACTATTTCCATCGTCTCCTGTACAGCACCTCGCGTGCGATCACCGAACATCTGGCCGAGGGGCGTCCCTATTCGGATATGGTCAAGGTGATCTCGGTGAGCATCCTTTATTTCGATCTCGGTCAAGGAGATGACTATATTTATCATGGTACCACCACCTTTCGCGGGCTGCATACCCAGGACGAACTGCGCCTGAATGACGGACAGAAGGCGATGTTCAAACGGGAATCGGTCTTTGAGATCTTCCCGGAGTACTATCTGATCAAGGTCAACCGCTTCAACGATCTGGCGCGCGATACCCTGGATGAGTGGCTCTTTTTTCTCAAGAACGAGGAGATTCGCGACGAGTTCACGGCCAAAGGGTTGCGTCTGGCCAAGGAGATGCTGGATCTTTTGCGTCTGCCGGAACCCGAGCGTCAGGCCTATGCCGCTTACAAGGAGGATTTGCATTACCAAGCCAGTATGGTGGAGTCCACCTACGGCCTTGGCAAGTTGGAAGGACGGCTGGAAGGACGGCTGGAAGGACGGCTGGAAGGACGGCTGGAAGGTAGGCTGGAAGGCAAGACTGAAATGCTTCTTGAAATGATCGAATCCCGATTCGGATCGGTGCCACAAACGGTACGCCAAAGGGTGGGCCTGGCGGATGCCGAAGAGATCGCCGGTTGGACCCGACGAATCTTTGAGGCAGACAGTTGGGAGTCGATTT
>JADFZD010000305.1 GCA_015232705.1 Magnetococcales bacterium
AACGGATCGTCAATGTCAAGCTGGATCAAGGCCAGTTCGACGCCATGGTGTCGATCGTCTACAACGTCGGCTCTGGCCGACCGAACCAGGATGGCAAGCCTGGTAGAGATGGAATCGAGTATCTCCGGAACGGCCAGCCGTCCACCCTGCTGCGCAAACTGAATATCGGCGACTACGATGGCGCGGCGGAGCAGTTTGACAAATGGGTCTACGGCGGCGGGCATCCCTTGCCCGGATTGGTCAAACGTCGTGCTGATGAGCGTAAGCTGTTTGAGGGGCGGGCGTAATGCCAAGCTTTGACTGGATCTCGATTGTTCAGAGCGTTGCCCCAACCATCGCCACTGCTCTTGGAAGCCCCCTGGCAGGACTTGGCGTGCGCGCCCTTTCCGAAGCACTCCTCGGACATCCTAACGGCTCTGAAAGCGATGTGGCGCAAGCTGTGGAAATGGCAACGCCTGATCAATTGTTGGCGATGAAGAAAGCCGACCAAGAATTTGCCGTCAAGATGAAAGAGTTGGATATCGATTTGGAAAAAGCCTACTTGGACGATGTGGCCGATGCTCGCGCTACATTCGGGCATGACAACAAGGTGTTCTGGGTTGGAATCGTTACGCTCTTGACTTTCGCTGGTCTGGTGCTGTTGGTGCTGTTGGGTGCATTTCGCATCTTGACGGACGGAATTACAATTGAACAGGCTACCATGACGGTCGTTGTTGCTGTGATTTCGGCAATCGTGTCAACCGCCGGGTCAAATGCCCAGACGGTCATCAACTGGTGGTTTGGATCAAGCAAAACCAGCGCTGAAAAAACGACGGCTATGACAAATACTATCTCTGACGCCATGTCGAAGCTTAGACAGAAATAATTTTCAATGCAATGGCGCGTAACGAAAGGTTGAACGATGGAATCCATGTCGATGCTTGATGTGTTTCAGCAGGGTGGATCGATGGCCGTATCGACATTCTTGGCATTCGTCATTATGGCGATGAAGCGGGAGATAGATCGGCTGAAAGAACGGCTTGAGGCACTTGCAGATGGATTGGGGAAATATCAGATCGCGCACACCCAGGATCATCTGAACAAACAAGATATTAATGAACTGAAAGAAATGCTGCGTGATCACGAAAAACATATGGATGAGGTGGTAATCAAAATCTTTGATCGGATCAACGATCAGCAACAAAAATGTGGGACGAACTGCCTCGCATCTCGGATCGAGCGTGATTGTCGGCAAATGCATCTGGCGTCCGGTGGACGAGGATGATCAATGCCAATCAAGGCACCAACTCCATGCTGCCATCCTGGGTGCGGTGAGGTTGTTCCATCCCCAGGATACTGCGACAAGCACAGGAAAGAAAAATATCATCGATATTGGGAATTCAGGACAAAGCATGATGCCGATTCTGGGTTTTATTGCTCTAAAGTATGGATCAAAAGACGGGCTTCTTTTCTAAGATCAAATCCATTATGTTCGATGTGCGTGTTACCTACACCTGCAACTGTTGTTGACCACATAGTTCCGATTAAAAATGGCGGTGACAGATGGGCAGATGAGAATCTTCAACCGCTTTGTGTGTCGTGCCACAACAGAAAAACAATAAATGATAGAGATGATCCCCATATCCGGTAAGAAGTGTGGAGACCAACCCATAGAAATGCGCGCGTTTGCGTTCTTTGGCGTGCGTGCAAAATAGGCAAATTTGGTATGATGGTGGAGATCGGATTGAGAGATACTTTCGTTGAAAGATCAATTGAGCGCTGGCCGGTTGATCGTCTGATCCCTTATGCCGCAAACGCTCGCACCCATTCCGATGAGCAGGTTGCCAAGGTTGCGGCGAGCATCAAGGAGTTCGGTTTCAACAATCCGATTCTGGTGGATGGCAAAGACGGGATCATTGCCGGGCATTGCCGATTGATGGCCGCGCGCAAGATCGGTTTAACCGATGTTCCGGTCATCGTTCTTGACCACCTGTCAGACGCGCAGCGCCGGGCATACATCTTAGCCGACAATAAACTTGCCCTGGACGCTGGATGGGATGATGACCTCCTGAAGAGCGCGCTGGAAGGTCTTGAAGATGATGGCTTTGATATGTCTCTGATCGGTTTTTCCGATGATGAGCTGTCTTCCATTCTGGTTGATGATGATCATGCCGAACCTGGTTCGATTGGCGATGCCGATGATGAAGCCCCTCCCCCACCACAGACCCCGGTGTCTCGTGAATGTGACATATGGATTCTTGGTGATCATCGCCTGATGTGTGGTGACAGCACTAGCATTTCCGATATGCATTTATTGTGCAATGGTCAAACTGTTGATATGTGGCTGACAGATCCTCCGTACAATGT
>JADFZD010000306.1 GCA_015232705.1 Magnetococcales bacterium
GAGCGTCCACCTTGCCCGCCGCGAACAGTCGGGCGAAACGCCAAAGCGCGGCCTCGGTCTTGCCCGAGCCCGTCTCGGCCTCCAGGATCAACAGAGGATCATCGAGCGGCCACTCCCCGACCAGTCGTTGCGCCGGACGGGGGGAATCCATCCTGCCGCTGACGGTGGCGAAATCGCTCCGCTCGGCGCCGATTGCCCGCAAAGCCACAGTTTGACAGCCGGCACCTCACCTGTCGTCCATTGACGACGTACAAAGTTATGATTGAACGCGATGCTCGACTTTTATGCTTGCAGCAGACCCTCGAACTGCAAGAGCGGTCTATCAAGTTGTTTATTGAGATAAATTCCAAATGTATGCGCAAGAAATTTCCTTGTTAGACGGTTGGTTAAATGCCACATATCTCTTGCCCACACTTTTTCAATGTTGAACTGTTGTGTCAATTGGCCGATCACTGTTTCTACAAGGCGTCTGGTTGCAATAAATGTTCGAACCACGCTGGCAGGTCTAGCCCGGATATTGCACGATCCTGCCATATTGCCTTGGAGAGGGGCGGCACAATGACAGAAAGGGGTCATTCCCCCCGATCTTCCGCCTTGAATCAGGCCATTTTCAAATTTTGGACACAGCTCCCCCTTACCCCATTATTTTTCTGGCGCCGGGGGCAGCGCCTGCCAGGCTTATCCGGGTTGCAACCTGGCATACAGCAAGGCGAACTGTTCCTGATGGGGATAGCCTTCGCTCAACAGAAAGCGAATGCGGCGTGTGTTGCGGAGAATGACCGCGCCGATCTTCATGAATTTAATCCGAATGGTATCGCATCTCGCTTTGGCCAGTGCCGTACCTTGCAGTCCAATCCGACGCAGTGACTCCAGCAGCATGTACGCCAGTGTGGACATGAACAATCGGAATTGATTGGCCCACCAATCATGGCAACTGGTTCGATCCGCAAACAAACACAACTGCTGCTCTTTGATCCGGTTTTCCATCTCGCCACGTGCACAATAAAGTTTTTCGTACAACTCCTGACCGGATCCTTCCAGATTGGTCACCACAAAGCGAGGATTGCTGCCTTTGCTGGTGTGTTCCTCGCGTAAAATGACTCGTCTTTGGCATTTCCACGATGCCGCGCCATATTGAAAATCCCAAAACATTCTTTGCTTTATATGGGACGCCTCATATTGTATGGCAGCCTGATCCAAAATCGGTTCGGATATTTTGACAAGGCGCGAATTTTTCGCCAAACCAACAATATATTTTATATTATGCCGTTCACACCATGATAACAAAACATGCCGACAAAAACCACTATCTCCACGAAAAATGATCTCAACTTCTGGCCATGCTCGACGAAGACGCCTTACCAACCACGACAACATGGCCCCGGCATGTTTAGCCGCATCGATATTGGCTGGCCGTAAATACGCCACCAGAGGCTGATCACCACAAAAAACATACAGTGGTAAGTAACAGTAGCTATCATAATAACCGTGAAAAAATCGTTTCTCCTGCTTCCCATGCACCGGATCGTCAGTGGCATCAAAGTCCAGAACAAGCTTCCCAGGCGTCTGAACCTGAGATGCAATAAATTGATCTACCAAAAGATTGTGCAATGACCAGAATATTTCCCGGTCAGCTTGATTCTCCCAACGACACAAAGTCGAACTGCTCGCCAAACGTCGATCCCGATCAACGCCAGTCTGAAATCCTGGATCGTCACGTAATGTTAAATGGTCATTCAAATCCTCATAACCCAAGGCAAGTCCGAAAATCCTCTGTCGAACCAGATCTTGCGTTGTGTGGATCACTTTGGATGGATCGCGTCCATCTTTCAAGCAACGGGCAACCGCCTGAGTCAATCCAAGGCGTCTATCGATCTGTCGTAAAAGCAAAACTCCTGCATCGCTGGTCACTGCGCCACCTTCAAATGCAGCTTCCACTTTCCGTCGCTTGCAAACTGGAAATTCAAACAGCTTCCCGGTACAATTCGTCATGGCGAGACCTCCCTTGAAATCATGTCTGGAAAACTGATTATAAAGGAATTTATGAGGTCTCGCCAGTTTGCGACGTGCAATATCCGGGCTAGTGGATTGACCAGGCTAATTTGACGGCCTTTATTTCGTCATTCCCGCGAAGGCGGAAATGACGTTTCAATACGACGAACCTGTCAAATCAGCATGGTTGCCCCACTGGGGACGCATAGGTCACGCCAGAGCCTTGTTTGGCGGCAAGATTGTCCCGGCTCTGGGCGCGATCATCTCGCACGCTTGATCCAGACGAATCAGGACTACTGCCAGCGCCACCCCGTCTCGCCGATGGGCAACGCATTCATGGCAGCACCGGCCA
>JADFZD010000307.1 GCA_015232705.1 Magnetococcales bacterium
ACCCGTTCCAGGTGGCGCCAAGCCGATGGGGTGGCACGTCTTCCGCGCGGTGTGCGATCCAGAAAGCCCTGTTGCACCAGGAAGGGTTCGATCACCTCTTCGATGGCGTCGCGGGTTTCACCGAGGGCCGCCGAAAGGGTATCGAGTCCCACCGGACCTCCGGCGTATTTGTCGATGATGGTCATCAGCAGCCGCCTGTCCATGGCATCGAGTCCCAGTTTGTCCACCTCCAGTAGCGTCAAAGCGGCGTCGGCCAGGTCGGCGTCGATGTGGCGTGCTTGACGCACCTGGGCGAAGTCTCGAACCCTTTTGAGCAGCCGGTTGGCGATGCGCGGCGTGCCCCGCGCCCGTATGGCGATCTCCAGGGCGCCGGCGGGCAAGATCGGGATGTCCAGCAATTGAGCGGAACGTTGCAAGATTCGAGCCAGCTCCTCGGGTGAATAGAACTCCATGCGCGCCAGAATTCCGAATCGGTCCCGCAGTGGGTTGGTCAGCAGTCCGGCACGGGTGGTGGCGCCCACCAGGGTAAACGGCGGCAGGTCGATTTTGATCGAGCGCGCCGAGGGCCCTTCGCCAATCATGATGTCGAGTTGAAAATCCTCCATGGCCGGATAGAGGATCTCCTCCACCGCCGGACTCAGTCGGTGGATCTCGTCCACGAACAACACGTCGCCGCGCTCCAGATTGGTCAGCAACGCCGCCAGATCGCCGGCCCGTTCGATGATCGGCCCGGAGGTGGTTTTCAGGCCGCACTCCATTTCGGCGGCGATGATGCGCGCCAGGGTGGTTTTGCCCAATCCGGGGGGACCGTGCAACAGCAGATGGTCCAGAGAGTCACCGCGCGCTTTGGCCGCATGAATGAAGACCCGCAGATTGCCTTTCAGCCCCTCCTGACCCACGAACGCTTCCAGGCGCGGGGGACGCAATCCTGGCGGATCACGGCGATCCTCGTCCGGGTCGGGGAGCGGGGAGAGCGCCGGGTTCATCGCGACAGAATCTTCAAGGCCGCGCGCAGGGCTGTGGCCGGATCGGTGAGTTCATGGGGGGGCAGGGTGCGCAACACCCGTTCGGCGTCCGGGGCGCGGTAGCCAAGGTTGACCAGGGCGCTGATCAGATCCTGGCGCAGGGTGGGTTGGGCCGGAGCGTTTGGCGCGGCAGGTGTGGCATTGGCATCCGTGGGTGATGCGGGTTGGGCATCCGGCAGGACGTCGTGGGGCTGGGAGGGGAGCACCGGGAGTCTCTCTTTCAACTCCACCACCAGCCGCATGGCGATGCGTCTGCCGATTCCCGGGATACGCGCCAGCAGCGTGACATCCTCGCGCGCCAGGGCCGAAACCAGGGTCTCGGGCGCGAAGGTCGAAAGGGCTGCCATGGCCAGTTTGGCGCCGATGCCGGTAACCGAGTTCAACACCACGAACACCTCGCGTTCAGCAGCCGTGGCAAACCCGTGCAACAAAAAGGCATCCTCGCGCACATGGGTCACGGTTACCAGGTAGACCGCCTCCCCAAGGGATGGCAGGCGTTCGAAGGTGGAGAGGGGGATGAATACCCGATAGCCCACACCGCCCACATCCACCACCACCTGGTGTGGCTCCTTTTCTGCCAGAATGCCGCGCAGATGGGCGATCATCGCCTTCTCCCGCCACCGGTAGCCAGATGGGCCGTCACTCCGGAACTGTGTTGCAGGTGGCACAACGCGCCGGCCAGGGCATCGGCGGCATCTTGCGGAGGTGCGCTTTCCATGGCGAGCAGCATGCGCACCATGGCCTGGACCTGCTGTTTCTCCGCGCGACCAAAGCCGACCACTGCCTGCTTGACTTGCAGGGCGGTGTATTCGAACACCGGCAGTCCCTCCGCATTGGCCGCGACAATCGCCGTGCCGCGCGCGTGGCCGAGTTTCAAGGCGCTTTGCACGTTGGCCGAGACAAAGATCTCCTCGATGGTGGCCACCTCGGGCTGGTGATCACGGATCACCGCGCGCACTCCGTCGAAGATCTTGCCGAGTCTTTCAGGCATGGGGCTCTCCGGCGAGGTGCGGATGCAGCCGTGGGCCACGTGGTGAAACCCGGCGCCGTGACGCTCCACCACACCCCAGCCGGTCACTGTGGTGCCGGGATCGATTCCCAGAACGCGCATGGCGGGCTTCAACCCAACCGTTCCATGATCTCGTCCGGGATGTCGAAGTTGGCATGCACCTTCTGGACATCATCGTTGTCTTCGAGCATATCGAGCAGCTTGAGCATCGAGGAGGCCTGTTTTTCGTCGTTGAGGGTGACGGTATTCTGCGGACGCAGCGTCACCTCGGAGGAGAGCGGATTGGCAAAACCGGCCTTGGCCA
>JADFZD010000308.1 GCA_015232705.1 Magnetococcales bacterium
AGGGCCGCGCCGTGGTGCGGGAGTTGTTCCGCATCTCCAAGGTGGGTCTGGTGGCGGGTTGCATGGTGCTTGATGGCTTGATCCAGAAGAGCAATCACATCCGTTTGATGCGTGACGATGTGGTATTGTATGTCGGTACGATTCACGCCCTGAAGCGATTCAAGGATGATGTGCGTGAGGTGCGTGAAGGGACGGAGTGCGGCATCAGTTTGGACAAGTTCACGGATCTGCGGGTTGGGGATCTGTTGGAGGCATTCTCGCGCGAAGAGGTCAAGGCGACCATCGGGTAGGGTGCGACATCCAGTCGGGCTGGTGTCACCGGTTAGAGCTTTGGGAACCGCAAGCGCTCCGCGAAGTGTCGGGAATGTGAATCGTGACAAGGCGAGATTCACGCACGGCGTGACAATTGCCCATGTGCAGGTTCGAAGCGGTGAGTTGTCTTGCGAATTTTGCAAAACGGCTCACCGCTTCTTTGCCAGAGCAGGCCGGAAAGTCCGGCCTGGAGCTGGCGTGGATGACCTTGGATTTTCATGTCGAACGGTATGCCTTCATGATGCGGGTCGGTGTGCTTGAGGTGCGTCTGGAGATTCCCGGCGTGCGATCCCTGAAAGAGAAACGCGGGGTCGTCAAGAGCCTTTTGGAGCGGATTCGTCACCGCTTCGAGGTGGCCTGCGCCGAGGTGGATGAACTGGACCGTTGGGATGGGGCCGGGCTGGGTTTTGCGGCGGTGGGGAACGAGGTGGCCACCGTGCAAAGCCGCTTGCAGAAGGTCGTCAACTTCATTGAGAATGAAGGCGAGGCGGTGATGATCGACTATCGATTGGAGATCGTGACGTGAGTATGCGGGTGGATCGGGTGCGGGGACAAATCCGCAAGGAGTTGGCCGCAATGCTGCAACGGGGCGAGGTGCATGATCCGGGCCTGGCGCTGAGCATGATCTCGATCACCGATGTGACGTTGAGTCGTGATCTGCACTATGCGCTGGTCTATTTCACGGTGATGGGGCAGGATGTCGCCCAGGTGATGGCAGCGCTGCACCGCGCCTCCGGCTTCATGCGGGCACGGGTGGCCAAGGCTTTGGGTTTGCGCCTGGCCCCGGAGTTGAGATTCCAGCCGGATCTGTCGCTCAAGCGGGCTGACGACATGGAACGGTTGCTCAAAAGTATTCATATTCCAAAAGAAAGGCCGGGCGAGGGAGAGGCCCAGCCGGGGGCATGATCGATGGGGCAGGGAAAGCGTTCACGGAGTGCCGGCCCACACGGCTGGGTGGCGATCCACAAGGAGGTGGGCATGGCCTCCACACGGGTGGTGGAGCGGGTCAAGCGCATCATCCGGGCTGGTCGGGCAGGACACGGGGGGACTTTGGACCCCTTTTCCGAGGGGGTGTTGCCCATCGCTCTGGGTGAGGCGACCAAGACCCTGGCTTCGGTGCTCGACGGGGACAAGGCGTACCGCTGCTGGCTGCGTCTGGGTTCCGAGACCGATACCGGGGATCCGACCGGTCAGTTCACGATCGGCAACGGCAACTTTCCGGACCGTGCGACGGTGCTCGACGCCATAGCCCGCTATCGCGGCGAAATGGACCAGATCCCGCCTGCCTATTCGGCCATCCATGTGGATGGGGAGCGCGCCTATGAACGGGCACGTCGCGGTGAGGTGGTGGAACTGCCGGCGCGGCGGGTGGTGTTTCATCAGGTGGCGCTGGTGGCGTATGCTGAAGATGGGTTGATCACCCTGGATGTGCGCTGCGGGAAGGGAACCTACATGCGCGCCCTGGCGCGGGATCTGGGTCGGGAGTGGGGCTGTCTGGCCCACCTGGAACGACTGCTGCGAACCCGGACGCTGGGTTTTTCCCTGGAGGATTGCGTGACGCTCGATGATCTGACGCGCGCGGTCGCCGAGGGACGATTGCAGGAAGTGCTGTTACCCGTGGATCGGGCGCTGGACGACATCCCGGCGTTGCGATTGCGGTTGGAGGCCTGGAGCCGTGTCATGAGCGGTCAGGCGGCGTGGATCGATGCGGATGGGGTGGAGCCGGGAACGGTTCGCCTGCTTTCGCCCGAGGGTCACTTCGGTGCCATAGGCACGCTGGGTTCGGGGAGCGATCCTTCGGGCCGGCGATCTTGCACGCCCAAACGACTGTTTCACCTGACGTGATAGCCACCAGCCAAATTTTTTCATTTCACCTCAAGGAAGGAGCTAACCGATGTCGATTACCCAGGAACGCAAGCAGACCCTCATCGTCGAATATGCCATCAAGGATGGGGATACCGGTTCGCCGGAGGTTCAGGTCGCCCTGCTGACCGAGCGGATCAACAACCTGACCGAGCATCTCCG
>JADFZD010000309.1 GCA_015232705.1 Magnetococcales bacterium
CAGGTTTTTGCGGACAAGAATCGCTATACGATCAATCCAAACCAGGAGTTGAGCGCGCTGGGCATGGCCAACATCGGCGCCAGTCTGTTGGGCGGATTTCCGGTTTCAGCCAGTCAATCCCGTACCTCGATCGTCGATTCCACGGGCGGCAAGTCGCAGATTGCACAGCTGGTCGCAGCCGCCGGATTGCTGTTGTTTCTGCTCTTTTTGACCGATCAGCTCGCGTTTTTGCCCAAGGTGACCCTGGGGGCGATCCTGATTGTCACCGGTTTGGGGATGCTGGAGATCGCCCCGCTGCGCGAGTTGTATCGTCAGGATCGCTTTGAATTTTCCATTTCCATGGCGGTCACCCTGGGTATTCTGATCTCCGGTGTGGTGCCGGGTATCATCCTCGGATTGCTGATCGCTCTGGTCGGACTGATCGTCGAGGTCTCTCGTCCGGGCGACGCTGTGCTCAAACGGCCTGGACCTGGGCGGAAATTCCGGGATTTTGGCGTCGATTCCGTTGAGGGCGAAACCATCGACGGATTGCTAGTCTACCGGCTCTACGCTCCCTTGATCTACGCCAATGCCCGACATGTGACCAACCGTCTGCGACACTTGATCGCCGCGGCGCATACCCCGGTTCGCTGGCTGGTGATCGACGCCCAGGCGATCACCGATATGGATATCACCGCTTCCCAACGTTTTGCCGAATTTTTGCGGGAGTCCCGCGCCATGGACGTGGAGGTGAAGCTTGCCGATACCACTTTTCCGTTCCGTCGGCAGATCGAGCGCATGGGATTGAGCAAGATTCTCGCGCCTGAGTACCTGTATCCGACGGTGAAAAAGGCGGTCGAAGCCTATGAGTCCCTGTTGTCGCCGATCCAGGAACTTGAGATAATCGCTCAGGAGCCGGACTCGGAACCGTTTACCATTCTGCTGCGCCGCGAAGGGTCCAATTTGACCGTTTCGTGCTCTTGTGGCATCAATGATGAGGAGAATACCTGCCCCCATCGTCTGGCGGTGTTGCGGGGTGATTTTTCGGTGTTGAATCTCCTGAATGTCGAAGATCATGAGATTGAGAATCTCTCGCGGATGATCGAAGGGACGGACGTTGAGCAGGCATGGACTCTTCTGGCGAATACCGAGAAACGCATGCAGGAGATCCAGAAGGATTATCAGCAGGCCAAGGATCAGATCATCAAGGCGATGAATGACTGATGGCTCCTTGGGTGCGGATGGCCTTTCGGGCGGATCCGGAGGGACGGTTCATCCCAGGAGGAAGAAGAGCCAAATCGACGTCAGGGCGTGTTGATTGTTGCGTTACCGGTCTTGATACGGCGTTGTGACCTCTGCTCATGCTACCGAGTATGCCGTGCAGTTATCATCGCGCCTTGTCTGAAGACACGCAGCCCTATTGCCCCAAGAGCGTGAATATCCAGGAGGGGGATCTCGTTTTTTGGTTATCGGATGAGCCTGATGTCATTCATCCTGGATTTGGCTGGCTCGAATCATTGCGGGAGCGAACCTATCGTCCTTATGGTGCATGGCAAAAAAATCGAAGTGGGCAAACAGAGCCAATTTGCCTGTCGTCATGTCCGTGAGGATTGGGTATCCAGATGCCGTCACTTTCACCCTGGATTCCCGTCTTCGCGGGAATGACGTTCCAACAAACCGGTCCTGTCAGCTCTGTCGGCTCAGGAGTTGCGTGATCGGTCATGAGGTGTTTTCTCGATTCGCCTGGTGGATCAAAAGGTTGTATCAGGTAAGCGTTCGCAACTGCCAGATCCAGGTTCCTCACTCAACACGACGGATGGACGGCATGACCATGATTTATGTGGAATGGAAAACCGAGTACGAGATCGGCAACAGCGAGATTGACGCGCAGCACAGTTTTTTGTTTGACATCGCCAATCGGATATTGCGGGTTTTAGGAACCGACGAACAGATTCTGCTGTTGAGCGAGTTGTTCGACGAATTGTTTGAGTATACCCAAAATCATTTTCGTGACGAGGAGGTCATCTGGCTTCCTCTTGGCGAGGAGATTTTTCAGGCACATCGAAACAAGCATCTGCTGCTCCGGGCGCAATTGGAGGCAATCTGGTTGAGTGATAGCATCTTCAATCGAGCCAAGACCGCTCAATCACTCTATGATTGGGTGAGCGGATTGTTGCATCATGTCCTGAATTTTGATCGAGGCATGAATCGTCAGTTGCTTGAGCGTGTCTGACAAGGGAGATCAGCGACGACGCCATTTTGTGGACAGCCTGTTTGAGGACACTGGGCTTCATGGCGAGCGCGCACGCACCGTCTCTTTTGTTAAAGAGTCGTTGCCGCTTTGTAGCGATTCAGG
>JADFZD010000030.1 GCA_015232705.1 Magnetococcales bacterium
CCCTTGGTTCCCACCAGGGGCCATTGGCCCCTGGACCTCGCTGACTGTTGGGGGTCCTGAAGCGTTACAAGTCAACATCACAAAATCAACATCCTAACCTCAGGGCTTCGTCCCGTACACCCCACCAAAGGCCATGGGCCCCTGAAGCCCATCACCTGTCATGCCAGTCAGTCTCTGGAACGATCACTCCGACGGCGCCTTCTTGGCCGGGACCTTCCTGGTTGCCGATTTCCTGGCCCGTGTTGCCGTCTTGCCTTCCTCCGTCTTGCCGGGCGGTTCAACGGCGGTCTCATCCTCCAGAGCGTTCGACTTGGGCAACTCAAAACGCTTGCCTCGCTGCAACAACTCTAAATCCAACGTCCCCATGGTCTTGAGCAACCCAAAACGGGCGACAAGCACATCCGCCCAGGCGGTTTCCGCATCGCTCTGGGCATTGATCAAACCGGTCTCACCCGAAAGCACGTCGATCAACGATCGGGCGCCATGCAGACGCTCCTGACGGGCCATGCGCAGAAACTCGGCAGCAATCCGCGCCTGATTATCCAGAAATTCCGCATTCTCCTGGGTCGTGCGAATCGTCTCCCAACCGTTGCGCGCCTGCTCCTCGGCCTGACGACGAGCATCCTCCAGACGATTCTCGGCTGCCACCATCCCCTCACGCGCCCCATCCAGAGCATGAAATCCAGACAACCCCAGATTGAAGGGATAACTCATCTCCACCCGCGCTGCCAACTCCTGCTGGTTGCCCTGCACCCCCTCGGCATCCTCCTTGTACTTCTTTTCCACCACCGCACCCACACGCGGAGACAACTCCGCGCCAATCACCCGCTTTTTCTCCATCTGACTGGTGGCCAGGGCGATTTGCGCCAATTGAATCTGCAAATTCCCATCCCGCGCCACGTCCAACACCTGATCCAGAGTCGCAGGCAGACGCCCCGCCGGATTGGCCAACTCAAACAGAGTCTCCGGAGCGCCAGGCTCCACCTCGAACAGATTGCGAAAATGGTTGATGGCGGTATTCACCGCCCCCTTGGCACGCGCCAGGCGCGCCTGGGCGCCGGACAACTGACTGCGCGCCTGCAAGGCGTCGGTCTGCAACCCCCCCCCCAACTCCACGCGACTCTCTTCCAAACCGGTCTGTTTGCGGATATTCACCACCGACTGCTCGGCAAAGGCCAAAGCACGATGATGCTTCAAAAGATTCACACAGGTGGTGGCCGCATCCAGAATCAGATCCGCCCGCTGATTGCCCAGGGTCAACTCCGACTGCATCAACGCCAAATCGGCCTTGGAAAGCTCGGCGTTTGTCTTGCCGAAATCCCAAAGGAGCTGGTTCAACGACATGGTCAGGGTCTGGGCCTCCATATCCGTGCGCTTGCCACCGTTGGCCGGCTTGCGCTTTTCTTGTCCCGTGACCCCGTTCATCTTGACATCCGGAAACCAACCGCCCCGCACCTTGCCGACATTCGCTCGGGCCGCTTCCACGTCTCGCTTGGCCGCCAACAGACGGGGATGCTGCTCCAACATCCGCTCCGTCAAGCTGTGACAATCCTCGGCCCACGCCGGCATCATCAGACCACACGCCAAAACAGCAGCCACAAACCCCAACCGCGCCCCTCCCCGCGATACCCTCCGCCTTTCACATGGATTCAACCGTTTCATGCCTTCAACGTTCCTGAAAAGTGGCCTGCAACGAACGCAACCACGGGGTCAACAGATAGTCCAACACGGTCCGGCTCCCGATCAGGATCATGCACACCACCTGCACGCCGGGATACAACGCATAACTCTGCTCTTTGGCCTCAAACCGGTTGCGCTCGGTCACGATGCGAATCCGATAGAAGGTCTTCCCCTCCGAGGTGACCAGCGCATCCGGACTCACCCCCTCCACCTCGCCGGAAATCCGCCCGAACAGTACCGCATCCTGGGAGTTGAGGCTCACCCAAACCTTTTGTCCGGCATGCACATAGCCAATATCCTGCACCGGCAACCGCGCATCGATGATCAACCGGTCCTCCAGCGGCACGATCTCCATCACCGTCTGGCCAGGACCGATCACCCCGCCCTCGGTGGCCACCGCAATGCTCTTGACGATCCCCTCCACCGGAGAGCGCAGGATGGTCAGATCCTGGGCCTGACGGAATTTTTTAAGTCGCTGGGACTGCTCCTCGTAGTTCTGCCGCGCCTGGGTCAAATCCTTGCGCGAACTCTCCAGAAAATTGGCCCTCAACGAGTCCGCACGCTCCCGCGCCTCCTTCAATGCCGCGTTCAAACGCGGCTGAGCCGCCTTGTCCGCGGCAATCTGTCCCTCGATGTTGCGCTGCTGCCGCACCAATTCCAGATGGTTCATGCGACTGGTCAGCTTCCCTTCCATCATCTTCTGGCTGATCCCCACCTGATCCACCACGGTCGCCAGAATTTTCTGGTTGCTCTCCAAACGGATGCGGTTCTCCACCAACTCCTGTTCACGCTGAACCATCGAGCTTTTCAAGGTGGACAACTCGTGAGCAAACCGCTCGCGCCGCGCCAGAAAGGTGGCCAATTCGGTCTTGATCCGCTCCGGATCCCCTGCCACCACCTCGGGATCGAACACCGGCGTCTCCCGCTCCTCCACCTCGGCACTCAACCGCCCCATTTCCGCCAGTAGTCCCAGCAGGCGACGCTTCAGCTCCTCATAATCGGCGGTCGAACGGACCGGATCCAACCGCAACAACGTCTGATCACGCCGCACGGTCTCGCCCTCCTTGACCAGGATCTCCTGCACGATCCCACCCTCAAGGTGCTGAATCGACTTGACCCGGGAACTGGGCATCACCACGCCCTGGGCCTGCGTGGTGACATCCAAGGGCGCGTAAGCTGCCCAGAGCAGCAAAAGACCAAAAAACAGCGCACTGACCAGCAGCAGTCGGTTGGCATGCCGATCCAGCAAGGTGGGCGCCCCACTCATCGTCCGCTCCCGCGCAGCCCGGAGTGCCACACCATGCGCACCAGCTCGCCGCTCATCGTCCGACCCCCGAACGCCCGAGATCGATCACCCGACCCGCACCCTGAAGGATGCTCTCATCGTGGGAGGCGATGACCAGTGTCTTGCCACGCCGGGCCAGATCGATCAGCAGCGCATACACCTGGGCCGTGGCCTCACGATCCAACCCCTCGGTGGGCTCGTCGAGCAGCATCATCGGCGCATCCGCCGCCAAGGCCCGCGCCAGGGCGAAGCGCCGCCGAATACCCGGAGGCACCTCCCGGCCATCATGGCTGAGGGCCAGATCCAGACCCGCCGGATGCTCGGCCAAAAACCGCCCGGCCCCGACGCTGGTCAACAACGCGCGCATGCGCTCTTCGTCGAGGGTTGCTTCGACTGCGGAAAGATTTTCGCGTAAGCTTCCGGCCAGAAAGGTCGGCTCCTGGGGCAGATACCCCAACTGCCGCCGACGCCACTCCGGGGAGAGCTGCCGCAACTCGATCCCATCCACCAGGATCTGCCCTCCGGTCGGGCGCAACAGACCAGCCATGAGCGCCAACAGCGTCGATTTTCCGGAACCGTTCGGACCGGTGACCACGGCAATCGAGCCAGCCGGAATCTCCACGGAAAGCGCCTGGATCAACGGCACTGGATGTGCCGGCCACTGCATCGCCACCTGACGAAGGGCCCAATCACCACGACAGGTCAAAGGCGCCGATCCGCTTTCCGGCTCCGGACCCACCCCGCGCGCAAACTCCCGCGCCACGTTCAGGGTCATCTCCGCCTTTTTGAAGGCCTCGGCCAACGTCACCAGACGACCCATGGGTGAAAAGGCGCGGCTGGCAAGAATATTCACCCCGATCAACGAGCCCACATCCAATTTGCCATCCACGACCAGCAGCGCGCCGACCGCCGTAAGGACGACACTCCCCATGGTCTGAAGCGCCTGGGCCCAGGCAGCCATGTCCCCCCCTGACAAAGCCATCTGGCGACGGATGCGGGCGGCGTCGTGGACCACCCGCCCCCAACTCGCCATCAGGAACTCCCGTCCACCGAAGTGACGCACACTCTCGGGCGCACGCAGTGCGGTGGCCAGCAATCCGGCGTGCCGCTGGTTGATCGCGTTCCACTCCTGGACCGGAGCGTTCATGCCTCTTTGTCCGAGCCAACCGGCCAAGGCCAGCAGGAGCATCACCAGCAGGGTCACCCAGGCCAGGGGCGGAGCCAGAAGCGCGATGATCCCCAAGAACAAGGCAAGGTAGGGCAGATCGGTGAGGGCGGCGATGTTGGCTGCGCCCAAGGTATTGGCCTCCTGATCGACCCCACGCACCATCGACTCCAGCGCCTCGACCGGGCGTTGCCGCAACCCCTCCAATGGGGCGGTCAACAACAGACCAAACAGACCGATGCTCAAACGGGCATCCTCCTCGCGGGAGATCTCGGCAGCCAACCGCAGGCGCATGCCCCGAAAGGCCAATTCACCAAGAATCGCCAGCACCACCCCGACAGTCAAGGTGACCAGGGTGCCGGTCACGCCATACACCACATAACGGTTGAGCACCTGAATGGTGTAGAGCGAGGAGGCAATACCCAGCAGGTTGATCATCAACGCGGCAAACAACAAACGCGTCAGCAGACCCGGATGGCGTCGCAACCGCTCCCAAACGACGCTCATCGATGCCCCGCCCGCAGGTCCGTCATGGCGTACTCCGTCCCCTGCTCTCGTTTGCCTGCTCTCCTGCCATCAGCCCCCGGTCGGCGGCCCCGTTCAAGCCGCGCCTTCATTCACCACCGCCATCCTCATCCTCCGAAGCCTGAGGCGGACTCTCCTTCCAGGAAATATGGTTGGCCTCGAAGGTTTTCCACAACAGGTGCCAGAACTCCTGAATCGCCGCCTTGCGCTTGGCGAACGGCATGTACATCCCCACCGGATAGTAGGATACCCAGGCGCCTTCTTTCAGGGTCACGCCGAAATAATAGACCTTGGGCGACTCGGCGGGGGTCGCGTCGGTCGGCAGGCTCTTGACCTGCGCCAGGCACTCCTTGATCAGCTTGACCACAATGGCCGGATCATGCTTGGGATCGGTGTAGACTTCCAGATTGCGCTTGATGTTCTTCGGCTTGGTGAAGTTCTGGATCTCGGCGTCCGAGGTTTTGCTGTTGGGGAAGGAGATCAATTGCCCGTCGAGAGAGGTGATGCGCGTGGTGCGCCAGGTGATGTCGCTGACCACGCCCATGCTGTTGTTGAGCCGGATGGTATCCCCGATGTTGAACGGACGTTCGATGTTGAGCATGATGCCGGAAACGATGTCCCGCAGATTGGACTGGACCGCCATACCGATGATCATGGCCATCACGCCGGAGGTGGCCAGCATGCTGGTGATGCTCTTGTCCATGACAAAGGCGACCACCCCGAAGCCGGCCAGCAGATAGACGATCAGCACCACGGTCATGCGCAGCACGTTGGGGATCTTGCGTTGGGTGCGATTCTCCAAAGGAACCCAGATGAACCGTTCCAGGGCGATGATCGCCAGACGCGCCGGTACGAAGAACCACAGGGTTTCAAAGACCATCACCACGCTGTCCACCGTGGAACTGGTGAAGTTCTGCAGGCTGTAGTCACGCGCCAGATTGCCCAGGGTCATGAGCAGCAGCGGCCAGCAGATCATGCGCAGAAACAAAGTCTGGATGCGCCAGAACTGCCCGCGCTCCTTCTGGTCGAGCAGACGCGCCAGCATGCTCATGACAAAGGCGAAGATCGCCAGATAGACGAACTGGTCGGTCGAATGCAGGATGTCACGGGCATCGAAGCGGTCCGGTTTCAAGACCATGCCGGCATCGAGCATCGAAAACAGCGGTTGCGGCTTGCCGAAACCAACGAAGACCGGATTGCCATCCACACCGCGGGGCATCACCTCCTGGGAAAGCCAGGCTCGCATGATCAACCACCCCGGAGCCCCGGCCAGCACTTTGTCACGATTGAGCGACACCTCGATCGGATCGTTGACCTCCTCTTCGAGATGGAAATAGGCGCGTGCCCGTTCCATCAAGGTCAAATCCTTGGGCTTGCCATCCGCGTTGGCACCCTTACGGATATCCAGCAGATCGGCATCCCCATCCGTGCCTTGCGCCTGATTCATCAGGTTCATGCCGATCAAATCGCTGACGTACATCAAGTTATGGCTGCCCAGGGAACGATGATGGAACGACAGACCGACCAGTTGCGTGCCGTAGTTGCGCTCCACGTCGGAGTAGCCCATGTAGAACTTGCCGCGCAGCCGGTAAGCGCGGTAGTTCATATCGCCATCCTTGCCTTCGCGGTTCGGTTTTTCGAGGGTGATGGGGGTCACGGCATTGGTAAAGACCACATCCTGGGGATCAAAATCCCCACGCCAACGAAACCAGATGTTAAAATTGATCTCAGTGGTATTGGTGGCACGATCCAAAGAGACGACCTTCTCAAAACGGACACCGGTATAAACCACATTGGTTTTGTACATGAAGCGATCGTTGACGTAGAGCGCCCGACCGGAGGTCACCTCGCCCAGCAGGTTGGTCACCCCCTCCTCGCGGATGGGAGAGAGCTGCGTCATGGCCGCCACGAGGTTGGCTCCGTCGAAAAGCCCCACCATGGAGTCGCGGGAGGCCACCCCTTTGGCATTGAAGAAGAGCGGTCCGTTGATGCCGGGGAAGGCCTTGTCCACCTGGTTGCGGGAAGCGATGCCCTCGCGAACTCTCTGCCGCAAGGATTTGTCTCCATCCTTGACATACCCCTCGGCCAGGGCCGTGGCCATCAGTTTGGCGCTCTCGTAGGCATAGGCCGCCACCCAGTCCGGCCAGGTGTGATGGAAATTGCTGTAACCTGTCTGGAACTTCTGTGCCCGCTCCCCGGCGGTATCAAAGAGCATGGGAGTGGTCATGAGGGTGCCGTTGAGGGCCGCCGAAGGGGTTCCCCGTCCTTTCCAGCCTGCTGCAAAACCTTCCTGGAAACCGCGCGAGGCCAACTGCCGCAGACCGACGATCCGCTGCCGCACCCCACCCTCACGCAGGGCAGATATCATGCGGATGGAACTCTCCACCTCGCCGAGCACCAGGAAGGTGCCGAAGAGTTTCTTGGCCTCCACCTCGGCGACCACGGACTTGAGTTCGGCATCCATGTTGCCAACGGTGAGTGGCCATTTGTAGAGCAGTTTGGTGCCAAAGCGCTGATAAACCTCGTCGAAGGCGTTGGCCAGCAACTCGCCGCGCGCGTTGGCCTCGTGGAGCACGAAGACGGTCTTTTCACCCACGACGTTGCGCAGATAGTTGGCCAGGAAGCGAATTTCGGTGGTTTCGTCGATCAAGGGACGAAAAACAAAGGGATTTTCGGGCAGAGTCTTATCCGGAGCGCTGCTCATGAGAATCGCCGGCAGGGCCTTCTCGCCGTACAGGGGGATGGCCTTTGCCGCCGAAGCACCGTTCCAGTGGCCCACCACGCCGACGACATCGGGATTGTTCTCGGCCTGGCGCGCGGCCTTCATGGCCGTTTCGGAGCCGTCACCCTCGTCGATTTTCTCCACCCCCAGCATGCGTCCTTGAATGCCGCCCTGACGGTTGATCTGGTGCACGAGCAGACTCACGCCACGGTACATCGCGTCGCCCTGGGCCTTGTCGGGTCCGTTGAAAGGGGCGACCACCGCGATGCGCATGGGATTGCCGATCGGTTCTTTGAGAAAGAACATCCATACAAGCCCCGAGAGGATGCTGGCGACGATCGCCGCCAGGACGAAAAAGAGCGCGAAGAGCTGCTTTTTGGTTAACGTGCCAAGCCACAGTCTGAGATTCTGCATGTTTGACCTGCTTTTCAAATCATCATTAAAGTTGACAGACGCAGCCCGATGATGGGGGGCATGGCACGCACTTCAGCCATAAAAAAAGAATAAAACGATTATCCGGAACGCTTCGGACCGGGTTAAAAATACAAAAAGATATCAATGACCCCGTATATTACTATTACTAAATTTGCAAATTCGATTGTATACATTCAAAATACAATTTGTCAAATCTATCCATATTAAAGATTCTGAACAGCCGGGAAAGCGCTTCAGGGGCTGTTTGGCCATGTCCGAACAGCCGACGCGACACTTGGACGAGCCTCCAAACTGCCAGGCAATCGGATCAAGCCGGATTCAAAGGAGGCGCACCCCGTCGGGTATTCCATGGTTGGAATCCCCAAACCCCCTCATTGATGTGTAACCAGCAACCAAAGACACAACTGTATTATAAATACCTGTTTATTAATAACGTGTGGTATTTTACGATACCACCAATCCAATCAATCCTTTAATGATACATTATTATTTTATACAACAACTATAACGCGCGATTACGGCTTATGTTACAACTTTTTAACATTTTTTGGGTTGCAATGTCGGATAATGAATCATACTATGGCCGTTATGGATAGATGGAAGTTTGACATGCCGGGAATACACCCATCACCTTTTTCCATCCAATAACAGAAGAAAAGCCATGGACCCCCAAACCGCCGCTCACAACACAACCTCCCCGACGATCCATTCCGCTCAGGTCTTCGACGATGAGAAAAAGAAACTCGAAGTTAGCGATGACGAACCCCTGGTTGGTTTGGGGCTTTCGGGAGGCGGCATCCGCTCCGCATCATTCAATCTGGGGGTGATTCAGGCTCTGGAGGAGAAAGGGTGGATGAAGAAGATCCACTATCTCTCCACAGTTTCCGGCGGTGGCTACATCGGCTCCGCGTATTCCTGGTTCGCCTATTGCAACAGCAAGTTTCGCGAAGAGATCAAAAAGAATTTAAAGGATTTTTCCGATTATACAGACAAAAATTCTACAAAAGAAAAAAAATTAATCTCTTGCGTCCGTGCGATTGAAAAAAATTATACGCAAGACACTTTGTTTCGCATAAAAGACGACAACGATACAATAATAATAAATTCAATCAATAACAATTTGAAATTATTAGAAAACGGCAAATCATCCAACAAGGAATTATTGAATCGAACCGTAAAAGATATCCAGACATTACTCGAAAAAATCGATGCGTTGAATCACGCCCCCCCTCCCGTCTTTGCTCAAAAAGCGACCCCACTCAATCATATCAGTCGACGTCGCATCAACTGGATTCGCAGTCGTGGAAATTTCCTGACGCCAACACCCGGTCTGAATACCTGGACCCTGCTCGCCGCAAACCTGCGAGGCATCTTCATCAACCTTCTCATTCTTTTTCCTACCATTTGGTTGGTATCCCTTGTATTATCAACACCCGCACATGATATTTTCGACAATAAAAATTTAAACATCAATTCATCATACAAGTTACGTTTTTTTCAATGCCAAGACAACAAAGAAATCCAAACAAAGACGATCTGCAATGTAGAACAGTGGCAAAAACAATGCCTTGAAACACAAAATTGCAACCAAAACGACACCTATCTGAAGCAAAGCAACTTGCTGGTAGTCGCCGACCTCATACTGTATCTTGGCATATGGATCACACTGATAATTGGTGTTTTGGGATCACTGCTTTATGCATTTTTTAGCATTGATCTTCCTGATATAGCCAACAAAATGAAAGCACTCTTGGGGAAAATCAGTCTTAACAACAAAAATTCAGCCACATCTGTCCAGTTAAAGAAATCTCCAGCGCGATTCTCAATCCATACCCACACGACCCGATTGTGGGTCAATCGTTGGTCAGGCAAGGCATTATGGTTCGTACTTGCCTTGCTCACTCTGGGCACCCTGCCTTTCATGGAACAGTTGGTCCAACATTGGTTCAAGACAGCAAGCTTTGCGGGTCTGGCCGGGGCCATCGGTGTGGCTGCAGGTTGGTTCCAGCGCCGTAACAACAACGAGGGACAAGGCTGGCAATCTCATGCCATCGCCATCGGCAGTACCCTGTTGATCTATGCGTTGGTCTTATGGCTCTATCATGAGGCCCTGATGATTCAATCAATCAAAACGACGCCAGCCGCACACTCTCCCATTCAAGATGACTTTGGGAACTACTTGTACGTTTTTTTCACGCTTCTACTGTCCACGGTCTTGGGTTTTTGGGCAAACATCAACCATGTTTCCATGCACCGATTTTATCGCGACCGACTGCGCGAGGCTTTCATGCCCTCAAACAATCAATCGGAATTGGAGACATTCTGCCCCTCAATCCCCTCCAACAAAGCCGATGAATTTGCCCTGTACGACTTGAGTCAACGCACGCCTGCCAAGCCGTATCATCTCATCAACACCACCATGAATACCAGTACATCAAAAAATCCCAAATGGGCAGGCCGCGGAGGGCAGAATTTCATCTTCTCGCCCCTGTATTGTGGCTCGGACGCCACAGGCTACCAAAGTACGAAAACTTTCGCGGATGGCCAATTCTCCCTGGCCACAGCCTTCACCATCTCCGGGGCCGCCGTGGATCCCAACACCGGGATCACCCGTTTTGGCCCTCTGGCCTTTCTCATGGCTCTGCTCAACATCCGCCTGGGTTACTGGTGCGTCAACCCGAATCCGAAATTCAATCCAAAACGCTACAATAAGCCTTCCACCCCGTCATGGTTGCCATCCATCTGGAACGAAATGTTTCAGCAAAATCTGGATGAGGAGCAAGAATTCATCCATCTGGCCGACGGCGGACACTTCGAGAATCTGGCTGCCTACGAACTGATCCGTCGTCGCTGTAAAGTGATCATCATCGGTGACGCCGGTGCGGATCCCGGCAACACCTTCGACACTCTGGGTAATCTGGTGCAAAAAGTGCGCGTTGACTTCGAAGTCGAAATCACCATCGACACCGCCCCCATGCGGCCTGATGACAAGCCCGAAGAGGAGCAAAAAAGCCGTCAAACTTCTGCTGGTAAAAAACTGTGCGATACGCCCTATCTGGTGGGAACCATCGCCTACCCTGAGATCAAACAGGATAAAATGACGGTTGCTCAGACAACCGGATATCTGATCTACATCAACACCTGCCTGTTCGACGATCTTCCGCAGTGCGTCTGGACCTACCAGCGCATGAACAAGGAATTCCCGGAACAGACCACTGCCGATCAGTTCTTCGACGAGGCGCAGTTCGAAGCCTATCGGGAGTTGGGCTATCACGCCTTGCAGCGCATGATCAAAGATGTTCACGATGGGGCTTCCCCTGAGCAAACCCAGGAACCAGAGCAGACCCAAACCTCCGCCAAGGCTTGGTCTGTGACTCCAGAACAGCGTAAGCGCCTGATCGAAATCTACAAAATCATCAGCGCCTAACCATCTACCCCTTTGCTCATGATCCAAACCGCACTCAGCTTGGAATGGGTCGTTTTTACTGGTAAAAATAAGAGAGTCTGGGAAATTTATCTCCCAGGGTTTTGGTTTTGATCTTGGCCCGCTCTTCAAAAGAAGCATTATTCGCATCTTTTGCGAAAAATGCGCAGCGCGCCACCTTCGTGGGACCCCTTTCCGTTTTTCGGAAATGACACCCACATCTTGCGCGCGGCCT
>JADFZD010000310.1 GCA_015232705.1 Magnetococcales bacterium
CGCTGCACCAGATCATCGCGCAGCAGCTCGATGCGGTTGCCGTGAATCAGAGTCAAACCACTTTGCAGAGGGTTTATCAACATGCTGGCGGAGCCATGGCTGAAGGTTTGGATGTCCGGTTGATGCCGTGGAGACGACCGGAGTCGGATTGACATACGTTAAGAGAGAAGCTACTTTGTGATCCGTGGTTTCAATCCGGCTTTTGGAGCGTTTATGAAGATCTCCCCGAATCGCGAACAGTTCATCCTGGTCATGATCATGAACGGTCTGTTTGCGTTCATCGTGATCGTTCTGGCGGTGGAGTCGCTGATCTCCTCCCGCGACCGTGTGGTTCGGGTGGAAAGCCCCCCCGCGAGTGCTGCCAGGAGCGAGAAGGTGGCGGAGAGAGGGCCGGAGAGCAATCCGGCTCCCGTTACCCCGAACGTTACCACGCCGCATGTGGATGTCAAGATTCCCGAGGCGCTGATGAAGCATCCGGATGCCCGTCCATCCTCCAAACCGGTTGCCGAGGCCAGGTCCGAGGCGCCCAAGGCGGCACCCAAACCACCAGTCATGCCGCCTCCGGGTGTGCCCCAGCCTCCAGGCCCCACCACCTTCAATCCCCCCATGGCCGGGATGCCTCCCCCACCGCCGCGACCTCCTGCGGACGAGCCCTCGGTGACCAAACCGGGCGCCGAGGAGAGCGGCTATTCGGTGCAGTTGGGGGCCTTTTCCAGCGAAGAGAAGGCCAACGCTCTGATCGCCAGGTTGGCGACCTTGAAGTTGGACGGCAAGCCGATTCCGGTCTCCCAACAGCCGATCAAGGCGGGGGGCAAAACGATGTACCGGGTGCGCATGGGTCCTTTCAACAACGCCCAGCGCGCCCGTACTGCCGCGGCGTTGGCCAGTCGCCAGGCAGGGGTGGATGGCACGGTGCTTGGACCTGGGCATTGACCCTGCATCCGAGTCGTTACCGTGGCACCGGGCCATGAGGTTTGATGCTGCCGGAGTCAAGCGGATGAAATTCAATCTCAATCGTTATCTGTTGGGGCTTTCCATGGCCATCGACTGCGTGGAGAGCGAACTGCTGGGTGTTACCAGTCAGCATGGTCGCCGGGTGGCATTGCTCGCCATGCGACTGGCGCGCACCCTTGGCATGTCGGATTCGCAGGTATTCGATTGTGCGGCCCTGGCGATTCTGCATGACAATGGTCTGGCTCAAGAAAATCTCACCCGTCCGGATGTCCAGCGCGATCGACTGCGCCAGGTCGAAGATATGCCGGCCCATTGTGAGATCGGCGAGGAAAACGTAAGCCGGTTTCCATTTCAGGGTGAGACCTCCCGTGCGATTCTTCTGCATCATGAAAACTGGGATGGCTCCGGATTTTTTGGGGTCGAAGGTGAGGCGATTCCCCTGATGGCCCAGGTGATCGCTCTGGCCGATTACACCGACCTCAAGCTCAATTTGGGCGAGACACGCCCCGGAAAGCGTGAACAGGTTCTCGAATTTCTGCGGGTAAAACAAGGCAAGCGCTTTTCGCCAAGGTTGGTTGATCTGTTCTCGGAGATCAGTGCTTCGACCGCCTTTTGGCTTGATTTGCGTCATCCATTTCTTGATATCGCCCTGAGTCAGACCATGCCCAACCTCACCATTGAGGCGGACTGGCAGCAGCTTCTCGATATTTCGCGCGTTTTTGGTCGCATCATCGATTCCAAGTCCCGGTTCACGCATAATCACTCCAGCGGATTGGAGGAGAAGAGTGCGCGCATGGCCGAGTATCTGGGCGCGGACCCGGAAACCATAATCCGGTTACGCATTGCAGCCTCATTGCATGATGTTGGCAAGTTGGCGATGCCGAATGCGATTCTGGACAAACCGGGCAAGTTGGACGATTTGGAGCGCGCGAAGATGATGGAGCACACCTACTTTACCCGCAAGTGTCTGGAAGGGATTCCTGGGCTGGAGCAGATCACCGAGTGGGCCTCCAATCATCATGAGAAATTGAACGGTGAGGGCTATCCTTTGCGGTTGCCTGGGGAGCGGCTGGACATCTGGTCGCGGTTGTTGACGGTATTGGACATCTACCAGGCTCTGACCGAGGAGCGACCCTATCGACCATCGCTCACCCATCGACAGACCATGGAGATTTTGAATCGTCTGGTCAAGGAAGGCGGGGTGGATACGGGATTGGTGAAGGCGGTGGATCGGGCGTTTGCATAGAGGGGGTCGGGTGGCGTCACGTGAAACTGGCGCGCACCAGGGGCCAATGGCCCCTGGTGAGGTTCGGGACGAAGCCCTGAGGTTTTGATTTTGCGACTTTGCCTTTAGCGCGCATATATATGCGCCATGAATC
>JADFZD010000311.1 GCA_015232705.1 Magnetococcales bacterium
TGGCGGGCAATTTCTTTAAAACCAGTTCGGAGTAACCGATGATCACCCCGAGAATATTGTTGAAATCGTGGGCGATTCCACCGGCCAGAGTGCCGATCGCCTCCATCTTCTGCGACTGGCGCACCTGGATCTCCATCCGCTCCTGCAAGGTGATGTCCCGATAGACCGCCACATAGTTGCTCACCACCCCCTCGCGATCCTTGACCGGTGAGATGACCGCCGAGGCTTTGAAAAGCGATCCATCCTTTCTTGAATTATCGAATACCCCTTGCCAGGTGAGGCCCTGTTCCAACGCGCGCCACATCTCGGTGATCAGCCGAGGGGAGGTTTGTCCGGACCGCACGATGCGGATGTTCTGACCCAGGGCATCGCTTTCCGAAAAGCCGGTCCCCTTCAAAAAGGCCGGATTGACGTATTCGATCACCCCTTGTACATCGGTGATCAACACCATCTCCTCGATCTGCTCGACGGCGGCCATCAACCGGTTGGCGGTACGGGTCTGGCGCAGCAGGCCGATTCCCAGGGAGACATTGTTGGCCAGATCGTTTAAAAACCCGATTTCCGACGCATCGAAGGTATCGGTCTCGGTGGCATAGATGCTCAAAGCGCCGATGGTGGCCTGATTGACGAACAGCGGCAGAGCGATCGAAGAGGCAAATCCCCTGGCCATGGCCTGCTGCCGCCAGGGCTGATAGGTCTGATCCTCCGGGATGTTGCGCGTCAACACCGGTTTCCCGGTACGGATCGCGCTTCCCGTGGGACCGCGTCCCCGTTCCGAATCGCTCCAGGTGATGGAGAGCGTCTCCAGAAAACCGGTTTCGTAGCCGAACTGGGCAACCGGGATGACCGATTGTTGTGCATCGTGTTCCGCCAGGCCCACCCAGGCGAATCGATAGCCCGCATGTTCGACCACCAGCTGACACAGTTTATTCAAGAAACGCGGCTCGTCCCCCGCCTCCAGCAACGCCTGACTGGCCATGCTCAACGCCCTGAGCGCCCGGTTCATGCGCAGGAACTCCTGCTCCCGGCTTTTGCTTTCGGTGATATCCTGAATCGTGCCGGTCAGGTAGGCACCTGAACAATGCTGCCCCGGATGCCGACCGGGTGGACTCTCGCCATGGACGCATTGGACCAGGATGGTCACCGCCTGCCCATCGGCCCGTAGCAGGCGGAACTCACCGCTCGCCGCCTCCTTCCAATCACGGACCCGGTCGAGCAACGCCCGGAAACGGCTCCGCTCCTCCGGGTGGATCCGTTCGAGCAGCTGGGCACCGGGCAACGCCGTCACCCCCTCGGGCAGACCGAGTATCCGGCCCAATCCCGCCGAGATCTCCCAATCGTTGCCATCCAGGTGCCAGCGCCAGCTACCCAGCCGCGCGATATCCTGGGCCTCATCGAGCGCCTGCCGGCTCTGTCGCAGATGCTCCAGGGCGTTCTGATGCGCCAGGATCACCCCTTCCGCGATGCGCGAAAAGAAGATCCCGCCCACCAAAATCAGAATCGCCGAAGCCAAGGTCGCCAAAAATACGGCGTGATACATGGGCAGGCGCAGCTCAGCCATGTCCACCTTGACCACCACACCCATATTCAGTTCGGGAATCGACTCGTAAGCGGCCTGTACTGGCACGCCCCGATAATCCGGGGCAACGATCACCCCGGACTCGCCACTCAAGGCGCGGCGCATCGGTTCGGCGCGCTCCCGGTTCGACCAGGGGACCGATTGGGGCAGATTGGCATCGCCGTGGCGCTGGCGGAACAGATAGACGATCTCGTCACCGTACTTCTCGGCGAACACGATCTCGCCACTCTTGCCCAGCCCTTCGTACCACCCCTCATGGGCGTTGGCCAAAAAGCGCGCCAAACGCTCCGGCAGATTCCCCTCCAGGTGACTCTCTGACTTCTCCCAGTGATAGAAGGTATTCACCAGACGCGCCTGACTCTTGGCCAGCGCGGACAGGCGTTCCAGATCGTGATCGAGATGGGCATCGTGCATGCTTTTCATGCTCACCCCGGCCACGACCAGTGCCAGAATGACCATGATGATCAGCAACAGAATGAAACGGGCGCGCGGCGTGGTGAACATCGATGAATTACCCCTGGCGTTCCATCAGCCCCAATTGCCGCATCTTGCGAAACAGCGTGGCCCGGCTGATCCCCAACCGCTTGGCCGCCTGATCGCGCCGCCAGTTGCAGGCACTCAAGGCGGCGAGAATCGCCGTCGCCTCACCCTCCGGGGAACGTTTGGCCAGGGCACCGGACGGAATGACCGGCGCCGCACGGTTCGGAACACGCAGTTCATTCGGCAGATGCTCAGGTTCGATCCACGCG
>JADFZD010000312.1 GCA_015232705.1 Magnetococcales bacterium
GTCGAGACGCGCGACCGGCCTCGTGTGGTCGTGGCCGATGAAGAGAACGATCTGGAAGAGGCCGAAGAGCAAAGCCTGGAACAGGCAATCCAGGGTGCGATAATTGAATTATCACGACCTGGCATGCATGGGGATATCCTCGTTTTTCTCCCTGGCGAGCAGCAGATCCGAGAGATCGGCGAGACCCTGGGCAAAGAACTCCCCTTGGGTACGGAGATCCTGCCGCTGTTTGCGCGACTTCCTGGTGCGGATCAACAGAAGATCTTCCAGAGCGGATCGCAACGTCGCATCATCCTGGCAACCAACGTGGCCGAGACCTCGATCACCGTGCCGGGGGTACGCTATGTAATCGATTCCGGTCTGGTGCGCATCAGCCGCATCAGCGAACGCAGCCGCATCCAGCGTCTGCCTGTGGAGAAGACCTCACGCGCGTCGGCGGATCAACGCCAGGGTCGTTGCGGACGGGTGGCCGATGGCATCTGCATCCGGCTCTACTCGGAGGAGGATTATCTCGCCCGTCCCGCATTCACCGATCCGGAGATCTTGCGTACCCCCCTCGATGCGGTCATTTTGCAGATGAAGGCCATGCGCATCGGCGAGATCGACTCTTTTCCCTTCGTCGATCCTCCGCCCAATCGGGCGATCAGCCAGGGGATGCGCTTTCTGGAGGAGATAGGCGCCCTGGACGACGCCGGCCATCTGACCACCATCGGCAAACAGTTGGCGCGTCTGCCCCTGCCCCCCGGTCTTGGTAGAATCCTGCTGGAAGGAGGCAAACGCGGACGGTTGAAGGAGATCCTGGTGCTGGTGGCCGCGCTCTGCATACCGGATCCCCGTGAAGAACCTTTGGAACGTCGTGACGCGGCGCGTCAGGCCCATGCGCGTCACAAGGATCCCCACTCCGATTTTTCCGCACTGTTGAACCTGTGGCGTTTCATCCAACAGGGTCGAAGTGACTATCCGAGCAACAATGGTTTCCGGAAATTCTTAAAAGAGAATTTTCTGTCACGAGCGCGGGTGCGCGAATGGCTGGAGATTCACAGCCAACTCGAAGAGATGTGTCTGGAGTTGGGACTCAGACCCAACGAGACCGAAGCCACCTACGCAGAGATCCATCAGGCGCTACTTCCAGGATTGCTCGGCAACATCGGTTTCAAGCAGGATCATCGGGAGTTTGCCGGAGCGCGGGAGAGCCGCTTTTGGATTCATCCCGGTTCGGCGTTGCATCGCAAAGCCCCTCCCTGGGTGGTGGCTGCGGAGTTGGTGGAGACCACCCGTCTTTATGCCCGCAACTGCGCCCGTGTGGAACCGGAGTGGATCGAGGAGGCCGCAGGTCCGTTATGTCGGCGTGCCTATCTGAACGCCCATTGGGAGAAACAACTCGGTCAGGTGATGGCCCAGGAGCGGGTGACGCTGTTTGGGCTGGTTCTGTTGGCCAACCGCAAGGTCCATTTTGGACCGGTCAACCCGGTGGAGGCACGGCAGATTTTCATCCAATCGGCCCTGGTCGAAGGAGAGTTCAACTCCAGTGCCCCATTTTTCGTGCACAATCAGGCGATGATTGCCGAGGTGCGCGAACTTGAGCACAAAGCCAGACGGCGGGATCTGTTGACCCCGGATCCGGATCGCTATGCCTTTTACGACGCCCGAATCCCGGCATGGCTGCATGCTGCGCGTCGTTTTCACGAATGGTACGCCGAAGCACGCAAGAAAAATCCGAAGATTCTCTATTTCGAGCGCGAGCAGGTGTTGCGACGCGACGATGGATCGATCCAGGGAGAGCTGTTTCCAGGGCATTTGATCATCGACGGTCGCGAGTATCCCCTGGAGTACACCTTCGATCCGGGCGGTCACAACGACGGCGTGAATGTACGGATTCCGCATTCACTCTTGAACGGCTTGTCGCCCTTGCCCTTCGAATGGCTCGTGCCTGGGGTGTTGCCAGACAAAGTTCTCGCCATGTTGAAATCTCTGCCCAAGGCATTGCGCAAGCCCTTGGTTCCTTTACCGGATACAGTAGCTTGGTGCATGGCGCGTCTAAGTCACGGTAATTCATTAAAGGTTACGTTAATTCAATTATTGAAAGCCAGAAGCCCCCTGGATATCCCACTGGATAGCCTCAATGAAGCCACCCTGCCCGATCATCTGCGCATGAATTTTCTGATCGTCGATGAAACCGGCACTCGCATCCTCGGACACGGACGCGATCTGGAAGCCTTGAAAAGTGAGTTGTGCGAAAACGCTCGGGAACGGCTGATCAAACAGCCGAAGGCCGAATGGGAGCGATCCGGAATAACACGCTGGGATTTCGGCGTCATT
>JADFZD010000313.1 GCA_015232705.1 Magnetococcales bacterium
CGTACTTGGCGTCTAGCCCCTCACCTTTACGAGCAGCTTGTACCCGCCGTGTCACCTTGTCAGGGACAAATGTGAATGTCGCAAGATTTGGCCGATCATGGGGGAAATACAACTCCTGCATTGCCCCACCTTCGTCGGTGACAACAAGGTTAGTTTTCTTGCCATCAGTAACGTTCCCCAAAAAGACAAAGCGCTTATCGCTGTCAAGGCGGAGGGTGTCGCATGCTGGCGTTAGGCAAATAAAGTATGATGATCCGAAATGAGCGTTACCACTCACTTTAAGTATAGTTCCTGTTGTTAAGGAGGGGCGCCAATTTTTCCCGTCAACCATTTTTGTTGAGCCGTATGCCTCTCGGCGCAAAGTTACAAGTCGCGCAAACTCTCGCTCTGACTTTGTGGCTGAGTCATCATCAGGTGCGAGAGCTTTGGAAACCAACTTCCGGTCCCATTCCTTGAAATCTTGTTTCTCGCCTTTTTCATTAAGGTACATGTTCCCATCGTTAACGCCATAATTTACCAGCGCATTCAAAAATTCCCTATCCAAGGTCACGGTGCTTTTTTGGGTTTTCCCATTTGTATTCTTTTTTATTTCGTAATTTTTCCCCACTTGCAAAGGCGCCTTTCTGGCATCCATCCACTTCAATATTGAATCAACTTCAAGAAAACGGTCTGCAACCCGCTCCAAACCAAGCGCATTATCGCATTCGGTGACGAACAATTCGCGGATGAGCTCGGCCACGTCTCCTGGTGGGTCCGTGATCATCCGATTCGCGACATAGGCGGAGTCCAAAGTGCTGCTGAAACGGGTCAGCATGTGATGCACGTTTTTGCGAACGGCCCCGACCGCAGCAAGGGCGAATGAGGGGAGCAAGCCATCGGCGAGATGGGTGAACTTATTGACCAATGCCGTCGGCAGCCGCTCCGGCGGCAAATCATTTTTGCTGGCGATGAAGAGCAAGCAGTTGGCGCTTTTTGCGGTATTCGGCGCACCGTCAACGGGAACAACAGAGATGCCCCCTTCAGCAAGGGCTTTCGTGGCCCCATCCAATATTCCCTTGCCCGAATCGATGTCTTGACCGGTATAGATGCAGATCAGGCGCACCCGTTCCCGTTCCGCCACATCGGCTTTGGCGATTTCCGTCAGAATTTCTAGGGTCAGTTCCGGGTTGTTTCCCCGTAAATGCCAGTCGATGACCACCAAATCCGTGAACCGGGCCGCCTTCAGGACTCTCTCTTTGATCCGCGCCACGGCCCCGTCGGTTTCATCGCCGTCGTCGGGAAGGACGAAGGCGCATGCGATGCCCTCTTCGGCGAAAGCATCTGAAACCACACGAATATCAAGGGGGTGGCTCTCCGTGCGGTCATCATCGCCGGTTTCGGGGCGGGCCACCTTGTTGAATTTACTTTCGCCCTCGTGATCCGTCGCATCCGAAGGAGCCTCTGGCGGGTCGATGATCTCCTCCGCCACGGGCTCGTCCGGGGTGACGCGTGGCTCATTGTCGATCACCACGACATTCTTCAGGAAATCTCGTACCGCCTCCCGCTTGTAATCGGTCCAGGCATCTTCCTCCGGCGGGGCCGCGGCTTCATTCTCGGGGCTTTCCAAAATTTCGGATGAGAGGTCGTTCATTGTGGTCTCACTTGCCGACGGATTTGATGCGGAAGATCGGGTGGCGTGCGGCGCCCGTTTGCACCAGCAGGATGTCGAACCCTTCCCGGCGCAGGGCGTCACGGCTAACCGCCAGGCCCATGCCCCGGCCACCCGGCTTGGTCGTTTCGCCGAAGTCGAAGATGCGTTCGCCCATCCTGTCCTCGATGCCGGGACCGGTGTTTTCGATCAAAAAGCCGTTTTCATCCGCATCCAGAAAGATGGCCCGCTCATTCTCGGCCTGATGCGAAATCCAATAGATCGCGTTATCGACGACGTTGACGAATGCTGCGATGACCGTGGACGATTTGCACTCCACGGACTTGCCCCGGAAGGCGGGGGTGGCGGAAAGCTGAATGCCTTCATTCTCCAGCGACTGCCCGAAAATCCGCCAAAGGGTGTTAAGGATTTCCTCGCCCGTCAGGGTCACGGTCGAACGCTGCAAGCGCCGCCCCAGCGGGTCCAAAACCCGCAGGTAGCCGTCGAGGTGGTCGAAGTGCTCCCGTAGCTTCTTATAGATATCCATGAGCCCACGGTTCTTGTCCGCCCATGGTTTCAGGTCACGCATGGCGACGCGCAGGCCTTTCGCCGCCCTTTCGAATTCGTGCTGCAAAATACCCACCGCCATGCCGAGATGGGCGTGATCCGTATAGAAATCCAATT
>JADFZD010000314.1 GCA_015232705.1 Magnetococcales bacterium
ATGTCCGTCTGGTGCTGGGCCATGGGGCAGGGGAAGGCGGACGGGGGGCGTTGAATCCCCCGGAGATCCTGGTGGTCACCTTTACCAGGGCAGCGACCAGCGAGTTGCGCGAGCGGATTCGCGCGCGGCTTTCCGAGGCGGCGACCTGTTTTGATGACGAGAGGCCGGGGGAGGAGCGCTGGGATCCGAGCCTGCTTGCCTTGCGTGCCGAATATGATCATGCGGTATGGCCGGGATGCGCGCGTCGCTTGCGACTGGCTGCCGAGTGGATGGACGAGGCGGCGGTGGAGACCATTCACGGCTGGTGTCACCGCATGTTGCGCGAGCATGCCTTTGATTGCGATACGCTTTTTACCCAGGAGTTGGTGGTCGATCAGGGAGCGCTTCTGACCGAAATGGTCCAGGATTACTGGCGGGTACATCTGGCGCCATTGTCCTATGCCGACTCCCTGGATCTGTTTGACTGCTGGCCCGATTTCAAGCGGTTGCATCGCGAGGTGGCGCGGCGTTTCCGGCATGTCGAGATGTTGGCTGAACCGGAGTCGTTTGCGGCGATTCTTGAGGGCCGCAAAGAGATCCGACAGGAGATCCTCGGGATCAAACAGGCTTTCGGGCTGTGGATCGGCGCGATGCGCGCCATGCTGGATGAGGCGGTGGCGGGCAAGCAGGTGTATGGTCAAAAGATTCAGGCGCGATTTTACGGGCCATGGCTGGAGACTCTTGCCCGATGGTGCGAGGATCCGGAAGCGCTCTTTCCGGAGTTGAGCGAAGCCGCCTGGTGGCGTCTGACACCAGGGGGGTTGGCCGAGGCGTGGAAGGTTGGGCAGCCTCCGGACCATCCGGCCTGGGAGGGGATCGTGGCTCTGCGCGCCTCGCAGGCGCGTTGGGACGGGGTGTGTCGCCATTTCTGGGGGCATGCCGCCCACTGGGTGGCGGCACGTTATGCTCAAAAGAAGCGCGAACTGGCGGTGATGGAGTTCGACGACGTGTTGACCAGGCTTGCGTCGGCACTCCACGGACCCAGTGGCTCGCGCCTGGCCGGAGTGATCCGGCGACAGTTTCCGGTGGCGTTGATCGATGAGTTCCAGGATACCGATCCGGTGCAATCCCGGATTTTTGCCGCGATCTACCGCGATCTGACAGGGGATGCCGATGGCACGGCGCTGGTGTTGATCGGCGATCCCAAACAGGCGATATACGCTTTTCGCGGGGCGGACCTCCACACCTATTTGCGTGCGCGTCGCACCTTGACCGGGCGGATCCACACCCTGGGGCGCAATTTCCGCTCCAGCGCGTCCATGGTGGCGGCTGTTAACCGGTTGTTCATCGCTGCCGAAAGACGCTCAGGTCCTGGGGCATTTCTGCATCGACAGGGAGAGGAGGATCCGATTCCGTTTCATCCGGTCGCTGCCCAGGGGCATGACGGAGGATTCGAGGTGGGGGGTGCGGCCCACCCGGCCATGATCCTGGCCTGGAGCGATCTTCCGGGAGCGGACATGGCCGAGCGTTGCGCAAGCGTCATGGTCGCGCTGCTGCGACAGGGGCTGGAGCATCGTGCCGGGTTTCGCGGCGCGGACGGCGGTTGGCGATCCTTGGTGCCATCGGATCTGGCGGTGCTGGTGCGCAGTCGCGTCGAGTACAGGATGATACGTGTTGCCTTGGCGCGGCGCGGGGTGCGCTGCGTCTATCTTTCGGATCAGGAGTCGGTATTCGCCTCGCCGTGCGCCAGGGAGCTGCGTTACTGGTTGGCCGCCTGTGCCGCGCCCGAGGATATCGCGCTGCTGCGTACCGCCCTGGCCACCGCGACCCTCGGGGTGAGCTGGCTGGAGATCGATGCCCTGTCCCGTGATGAACGGTTGCTGGAGGTGCGCATGCGGCAGTTTTCCGGATTCAAGGGGGTTTGGCAGCGGCAGGGGGTGCTGCCGATGCTGCGGCGGATGCTGCATGAGTTCGGGGTGGCGGAGCGGCTGTTGAACGCGCCGGTCGATGAAGAGCGCAGTGGCGAACGGCTGTTGACCGACCTGTTGCATCTGGCTGAGATTCTCGGGCAGTGGGAGGTGGACGGAGCGGGGGAGTTGGTGTTGATACGCCTTCTGGATGAGGCGCTGGAAGATGCCAGGGAGGGGGCGCGTGAGGCAGGGGAGTTGTTGACCCGTCTGGAGAGCGATGCCGATCTGGTGCGCATCGTGACGGTGCACAAATCCAAGGGGTTGGAGTATCCGTTGGTCTTTTTGCCGTTTGCCGGGAGTTGTCGCCCGGTTGGTACGCGCGATCTGCCGCTCGTCTGGAACGATGAATCGGATGTCAAA
>JADFZD010000315.1 GCA_015232705.1 Magnetococcales bacterium
AATCACAACAAACGGTCCTGTAGAAGTTGAATACAAATACAAGAGAGGGTATGTCCATCCAGGATCTAAGAAAAAAACTTTAGGAGATTTAGCTAAAGAGGGAAGAAAAAAAAGGTGAGATTTCTCCCACCTTAATAATTCAACCTTTTTTCAAAATTCTGAATCAGTTGTTTGATGTTGTTCCCGATGTGGGCACTATTGAAAACTTTCGGATAAGAATGTGAGTGTTCGTCACCCTATCTGCAACAACCGCATCGCAAGGGGCGTTCGATCAGGAGTCGGACGCGTCGCCCAATTCGTGAAAACCAATTTGCAGAATCAGTTTTGCCAGTCGCTCGCACATCCGTTGGGTGTGCGCCTTGCAGAGTGTCTTGCTGGTTCCCTGCTCTTTCCAGCGGGTCAACAACTCCTTGCACGAGGTGGTACCGAGTTCCTCCACGAAACGTTGATGATAAATCTGCGTCAGGGTATAGGTCTGCTCTTTGGACTCCTCGTCACCAGGAGTCTCTCGTCCCGTTACCATGCCGATGGCCAACAAGCCGCCAGTCAACATGCCGCAAGTCAATTGCAACTCCGAAAACCCCCCGTTGAACGGGGTTGCCAGACGGGTGACGCTCCCCGCGTCGAAACGGTGCGGGGTGAACACTTCGGCAAAAGCCCGCACAATCGCCTCGGCGCATGAGAATTGACCATCCTCATAATAGAGATGGGCAAGGGCGCCAACCTGACGGACGATCTCCTCGTCGCCCGGACGGGTCGATGCGGAAGGTGTATCGGTGATGGATGTGTCTGTGGTGGGGGTGGCGGGCGTAATGGGCATGGTGGGATCCAGGGGCTTGAGTCTGGTTGGGGAGGTCTGGCTGGCGTCAGGCAGGGCGGTGGATAACAAGATGAATCTCGTTATCTTGGACATGCTCGGTCTCTACCTGGAGACCACGCTCCAACAGTCGGGGATAGAGCGGGTGGGGCACCCGGTTGTGGATTACCCGCAGGCGGGCTCCGGGACGCAGGTGGGTCACCGCTTCCAGGATGCGGAGCATCGGTTCGGGTGGGGGCAGGTTCCGGACATCCAGATCGGTGGCCATGATCGGTCTTGGCTCGCATTTTCTTGTTGGTCGATAATGAGTTGCCCTGCTATTTAAGCATATGTTAATACGCTTGCCAAGTAGGTCGCGATGATCTACATAAGTAAAGCAGAGGGCTGTTCATCTGGGAATGAACGCCAGGGCATGGCGTCAGACCATGCCAAACCCTGCGCAACAGATCGGGCCTTCCGAGGCTTCTGTCGTGTCAAAGGCGCAGACTCGGTTGGCATCGGGAGCGGAGGGCGATGGACGAAAGACTTTTACCCCTGTTTTTGAGCTTGCGTGATCGTCTTTGTTTGCTGATCGGGGGTGGGGACGAGACAACCCGCAAGGGTGAGGCGTTGTTGTCCGCCGGTGCGCGTTTGCGAATTCTCGCGGCGCGGCTTGAGGATCCTTTGGCCGCAGCGGTAAATGCCGGGCGGGCCGAATGGCTGGAAGGGGCGTTCGAACCGGCCATGCTGGACGGGGTGTGGCTGGTGGTGAGTGCCGCGCCGGACGAAGCGTTGAATGCACGACTGCATGCAGCCTCCCTGGAGCGCCGAATCTGGCTGAATGTGGTGGATCAACCGCGGTTTTGCACGGTGATCTGGCCAGCCGTGGTGGAGCGGAGTCCAGTGACGGTGGCGATCACCACGGGTGGCCGTGCGCCGGCACTGGCCGGCTATATCCGGCGACGGATTACGGCGGTACTGCCGGAACGGTTGGGTCTGTTGGCCGAACGGCTGGCTTTGTGGCGACGGGAGGTGCCGGGTGGACTGGCGGCGCGCGGGGCGTTCTGGAAACGGTTGCTTGATGGTGGTCTCGCGGAGCGGTTTCTGGAGGGAGACGAGGCCGGCGCCGAACGGATGGTGCGCGAGGCGTTGCGTGGATCGCACGAGGTGCGGTGACGGCAGTGAGGGGCGATGCGCGAAGGTGGGGGAAGGGTGAATCGGATTTTGCGGGGTGTGGAGGAGACGATGATCAAGAGAATTGCTGTGCGGCAGTTGCGGGCCGGGATGTTCGTACACGATTTCAATCATGACTGGAAGGATCCCTGTTGTCAGGATCGGGATCCGAACGCCTTTCGTGGCCCCAAGATGCTGCGTACCGACGAGGAGGTTCAGGCGGTGATCGCCCACGGGATCGCCGAGTTGTACATCGACACCGCACGGGGATTGGATGTGGAGGAGGCCCCGTCGGCAGCGGAAGTGCAACGCATGCTGGAAGCGCAACTGCGCGATCTG
>JADFZD010000316.1 GCA_015232705.1 Magnetococcales bacterium
AAAAATAGGACGGGATGCAGGTGTGCTCAAGAAGTGAACAAACGCAGCGTTACAGTTGGTGGTCCAATTTTTGATGCGCTGTGGCCACGGGCGGTGTTGGGATGGTAAGGACGGGAATAGCCCATTAAAATATGGGTGAAAATGGGGGAAGTGTAGTGGGAATTGACTTCATTATCCGTTAGAATGGCGATAGAATGCAAACATGGAAAATGTGAACCTTTTGAAGTGTCAAACGCGCCAAGGATTGGCGCGCCTGAATGAAAAGGGGAGTGGGATGGAGCAGTCGCAGCTTTTTGAAGCGTATCTCAATCAGACCAGCCGTGGCCTGATGCTGTTCGATAATACCGGGAAAGTGGTGTTTTTCAACCGGCAGTTTCAGGAGTTATTCAGGATTCCGAGGGAGGAGTCCCTGGAAAGGATCTCTTTTGAGCAACTGTTGGCCATTCTGGAGCAGTCCGTCGTCGGAATCTGGCAACAGACCGCGCTTGTGACGGCAGAGTTACGTCGCTCCCATAAAACCCAAACCCTTTTTGTGCCCGACGATTTCTTTATGGCTGGGCTGTGGTTGGCTGTGCGCGGCCGTCCCATGGAGCATGGTGCGTACGCCCTGAGCATCACCGATGTCACCTCGCATCACACCACCCTGGAGAGTCTGCATCGGTCCAGTCGTACCACGGTCATGGCGCTGGCAGAGTTGGCAGAAAGTCGTGATCAAACCACTGGCGATCATGTTTTGCGCGTAGCCCGCATGACACACGCCATCACGCGCAAATTGCTTGAACTCGGCTATTGCTCCGAGATCATCAACGAACGTTTCATCAAAAACATCGCCTTGGCGAGCATTCTGCACGATATCGGCAAGGTGACCACGCCGGATCGCATTCTTCTGAAAGCAGGTCCCCTGAATCCGGACGAACGCACCGTGATTCAGCAGCATTCAGAAATGGGCTGCAAACTTTTGCAAAGGCTCAATGATTTTCTCGACGATGACGGCTATCTGGCCATGGCTATGCGCATAGCAGGCAGTCATCATGAGAAGTTCGCGGGTTCAGGATATCCAACCGGTGTGGCTGGTGATCAGATTCCCCTGGAGGGAAGGATCGTCGCCCTGGCCGATGTTTTCGATGCCCTGGTTTCCGAACGCCCCTACAAGCACGCATGGAGCGAAGAAGAAGCGCGCGATCTCATTCAGCGTGAATCCGGAAGGATGTTTGATCCGCGCATCGTGGAGGCCTTTTTGGCCGTGCTTGATGAGCGGCGTCAGACCAATCTGATCGTCTGGACGCCGGATATGAGCGTGGGGGATCGCATTTTGGATTTCGACCATCGCAACCTGATCGCGCTGCTCAATCAGGTCTACAAGTCGATTCAGCAGAGAGATGTCATTCTGTTCAATCTGGTTCAGCAGGAGTTGTTCAACTACACTCTTGGTCATTTCAATCGCGAGGAGGTCTATCTGCGCGAAAAGGGTTATCCCCAACTGGACCGTCATGTTAAGGTGCATCAGGTCTTGACGCGCAAGGTGCGCGACATGCGCCACCGTTTTCTGACCGAAGTGAATCTGAACAATCAGCAGCAACTCGGGGATGAACTTCTGAACCTGTTAAGCGGTTGGCTCAGGGAGCATATTCTCGAAGAGGATCTGAAATACTACCGTTTTGTTCGGAGTCAGGCAGCCGATATGGTCGAGGGGGAGTAAGTCATGAATCCATCAGAAGCAGGCGTGGCCGAGGGTTTTCAACGCCAGTACACACTGGATGATTTTCGTGGCAACTTGCGCGTCAGACTGAAAAATGTGGAAATTCCAGAGTTGCATGCCCAGCACGAGCAGTTGGTGGAGTTGATCGTGCGACTTTATGGTGAAGTTCGGAAACTGCAAAAAGAGACTCCGAACGAGCAGTCCATCGCTTCGTTGCGCACGACCCTTCAGGAATTGAAGAGCTATGCCAGTCGTCACTTCCGCGAGGAGGAGACGTTCATGACGCGCATACGGTATCCAGGCATGAATGCACATCTGGAGGCTCATCGGCAGTTTGTTCAGTCGTTGCTTGCCTTGGAAGCGCGACTTTGGCAGGAATCGATCTCCTTCGTGGTGGATCTGCTTCATCTGGTGGTTGAATGGCTGTTTGCGCATATCAACCAGATGGACATGGGATATGCCCTTTTTGCGAAGTCGGCCACGCATCCCAAGTCGAACAAGTCCGTGCCGCTCACTGTGAATGAGATGTCACCTGTGACGCGTGTGCCGCCCTCCTCCACACCTACGCGTTCCGAGAGCGAAACCTCCTTTCGTGAGTCG
>JADFZD010000317.1 GCA_015232705.1 Magnetococcales bacterium
AGGGCGGCATCACGACTGCGCTTGATCTGTTGGATCTCTTCGAGCGGGACCGTGGCGTTGCGGAAGATTGCCACGGAACCGATGATCTCCCCATCGTTCATCAGGGGGGAGGTGACATGGGAGACCGGCAGGAGGTTGCCATCCCGGTGGATGAAATGATCTTCGTCCACCCGATAGGCGCGACCCAGGAGACTTTGATGGACCGGACAGTCGCGGATCGAAAACGGGGTGTTGTCCGGTCGGGTGTGATGGATGATCTCGTGCAGGTTCCGGTGCAGGATCTCGGACTCTTTCCAGCCGAGTAGACGTTCCCCCTCCTGGTTGAGCATCAGGAGTTGTCCACGGTTGTCGAGCACGTAGGCGCCTTCGCCCATGGAGTCCATCACCTGACGCAAAAACTGGAGATTTTCCGACAGTCGGGCTTCGTTCTTGACCCGTTCGGTGATGTCCGAGGCGATGCTGATGTATTGAAAGGGGCGTCCTGCCGGGGTGAGAAAGGGAACAATGGCACAATCGAGCCAGAAGTGGTCGCCATTCTTGGCGCGGTTGCGGATTTCTCCGCGCCAGATCCGCCCACCCTGGATGGTGCGCCACATCTCCTTGAAGAACGATTTGGGATGATATCCGGAATCGAAGATCTTGTGGTTTTTGCCGAGGATCTCATCGACCTCATAGCGACTGACCTGAGACCATTTCGAATTGACGTGAATGATGGTCCCTTCCGGATCGGTGATGCTCATCAGGATCTGTTGGTCCAGGGCGTGCTGTTGTCGTTCGAGGCGGTGGATGGTCTCCTGGAAACGGCGGGTCCGTTCCATGAGCATTGCGTCGAGCCGGGTTCGTTCGATGGCGTCGCGGAAAATGCCTTGAATGGCGATCCGATCTCCGGATTCGTCGCGTACCACCTGGGCAGAGAGGGATACCGGGGCCTGCTTGCCGCGCCGGCAGGTGAGAATCAGGTCGAAATCCTCGATGCGATCGCTGCTTTTGAGGATCTGCAGCAGTTCGTGGAAGTGTTCGGGATGGACGCAAAGATCGCCAAAGGGTCTTCCCAGGAGGTCGCCGGGTCGTTGCTTGAGCAGTTTGTGGACCGAGGGGCTGATCACCTGGATGATGCCTGTGAGTTCCAGGCGAAAGAATACCTCGTCCATCTGATCGCAGATGGCATGGTACTGCGCGAGTTTTTCCTCGATTTTGAGGGTATGTCCCCGTTCGTGGGTGATGTCGCGCACCACGATCATATCGGCGGGCATGGTGTTGGACAGCAGGTGGGGATGACCGGTAAATTCGATGTCGTAGAAGATCTCGGTGGCGGTGGAAGGGGGAACAAGACTCGGTTCGATGCGTCCCAGGCGTTGTCCAAGGCCGCACTGCGGACAGCGGGTGACAGGCGGAAGGTGGGTTCCGGTCGCGATGCGACTCCACCAGGCTTCCGGAGAGCCCCAGGCTCTGGTCAACGATTGCAACACGGCATCGGCGGCATGCAACGCCCCGCTTTCGCGGACGATTCCCACACCGGAGACGGATTTTTCCGATTCCGGGTGTTGCGGCGTGCCGGAATGACCGTGCTTCATTTGGATGATTGCTCCTGTTTGTCGCATTTTTTACCGTGGAACTCCGGAAGAGGGTCACGGCAGAGGGGAGGGTTCCCCGCCTGTTCATGCAAGTTTTCTTGGAGATTAAGGCGTTCAGCCTTTTCTGCAAGAATAACCGTACTGACAAAATTCGGCAACGGTTTGATGAAGATTCATGGTCCGGTGGTATGGTCAGAGGGGGATTCAGCGGTTGGTATGCAGGTTTTTCAAGGAGGCCAGAAAGACCTCTCGTCCTTGTTTGGCGCGTTGCCCGGAGTCGGTTGCCGAGGCTTGATCCGCCGATGAGGTGGTTGGATCGCTTCTGCCATCCTTGTCGCTGGGCTTGCGGGATTTGAGCGGCGGCATCAGCACGAAGGGTTTAGGCTCTGGTTCGCGCGGGGCGGGCGTCTCAGGCGCTGGGAGTATCCTGGATGGATGGGCGGATTCGGCAGCGCGCAGAATCTCTGCCACGGTGGGCGCGGATGGCGTTTCCGTCGGTGGTGCGGGTTGTTCGCTGTGTGTGACTTGGGGAGCGGCTTGCGGGATGGCCCGGACCCCAGGATCGGCTTCCGGGGTGGCCATGACATTTGGTGCGGCCTTTGAGGCGGGTGCAACCGGCGAGACTTGCATGCCTACTGCGATCGGGATGGCATGGATTTCGGGCGTGGGGGGTAACACGCCCGAATCCGACAGCGTCCCGGTCATTTTCAGCAGATGC
>JADFZD010000318.1 GCA_015232705.1 Magnetococcales bacterium
AAAATCAGACGAAAGGGTTGAACCAAATCCATGGAAAACTCTCCCTTCCGATCACCGAGCAATTCATGGCAGCGGTAAGGAAGCGCATATGGGGGGAATTCTCCAAGATTTTCTGCTGCTCTCAACGCCAAAATACGGAGAGAGATTTTCCGCTTCTGGTGCTCTCCATACTCTTTTTGCAACAAAGTCTCGGTATTGATTACCTTCGACAGCTTGGTGGTAAGAAAGGAAATTTCCATAATAGATTAACCTATCAGGTTAATTATATCGAGCTGAAATTGTGCTGCATGACCGATTTTTGCAAAAAATTTCTGCTGGAGTTTGAGATTCGACTGCTCTCGGATATCCAAGAGTTGGCGCTGACGGACGATTGTCACATGCAACGCCTGTTGCCAATTATTATTTTAATTATCGTTATGAAGGCATTCGTTTCGAGAAAATTGTGTGCGGATGACAATATCTGGCAGGAAATGAACGGCTTATGGTTGCCAAGCTGCGAGCCATAGCCGCCTTCGTCGGCCAATTCTTCGGGCCATGTTCGCGGGATCGTTTTGCAAACGGCGCGAAACGATCCCGCAGCCAAGGCTGGCGCGAAATTTTTTTCACAAAATGCGTGAAAAAAATTTTCTTGTAAATACGCGCCTGAAAGTCAAAGGAAAAATCAAGATCACAAGAAAAACCTCAGAGGCTCTGCCTCCGAACCTCCGCCGGGGGCGATGATCGCCCCCGGACCCCCGCGTTGACGGGGGTCCAGAGTCCATCCACTTCTTCAGAAATCCTTCATGGTCAGCTTGACGCGACCCTGACGGTCGATGTCCAACACCTTGACCTTGACCACATCCCCCTCTTTCAACACGTCCGAAACCTTGGCCACGCGCTGATTGGAGATCTGCGAGATGTGCACCAGACCATCCTTGTTGGGCAGAATGTTGACAAAGGCGCCGAAATCGGTGATGCGCACCACCTTGCCTTCGTAGATCGCATCCTTCTCCACATCCGAAACGATGCCGCGAATGATCCGCTCGGCGGCCTTGGCACTCTCGCCGTTGGCCGACGAGATCGAGATCGTCCCATCGTCGCTGATGTCGATCTGACAGCCGGTCTCCTCGGTGATGCCACGAATCACCTTGCCACCCGAACCGATCACATCGCGAATCTTGTCCGGATGGATCTTCATGGTGAAAATACGCGGGGCATGGGGCGACAACTCAATGCGCGGCGTATCGATGCGCTTCTGCATCTCGCCCAGAATGTGCAAACGACCCTCACGCGCCTGACGCAACGCCACAGCCATGATCTCACGGGTGATGCCGGTGATCTTGATGTCCATCTGCAACGCCGTGATCCCCTGGGCGTTGCCAGTCACCTTGAAATCCATGTCGCCGAAATGATCCTCGTCGCCCAGGATGTCGGAAAGAATGGCAAAACGCTCCCCATCCTTGACCAGACCCATGGCGATACCCGCCACCATCGACTTCACCGGCACGCCGGCATCGAGCATGGCCAACACCGAACCGCACACCGTGGCCATGGATGAGGAGCCGTTGGACTCGGTGATCTCGGAGGTGACCCGCAACGTGTAGGGGAAAGCCTCCAACTCTGGCAGGATGGCAGCCAGCGCACGGGCAGCCAGCTTGCCATGGCCGATCTCACGCCGTCCCGGAGCGCCCAGACGCCCGGTCTCACCCACACAGTAGGGGGGGAAGGTGTAGTTGAGATAGAAACGCTCGCGGCTCTCACCATGCAAACTCTCGACAATCTGCTCGTCACGCTTGGAACCCAAGGTGACCGTGGCCAAGGCCTGGGTCTCACCACGGGTGAAAAGCGCCGAACCATGCACGCGCGGCAATACTCCAACCTGACAGTCGATCGGACGAATCTGCGTGAGGGTGCGTCCGTCGATGCGCGTGCCGCCCGACAGAATCCGCTCGCGGATCACTTCGGACTCCAAATGCTTGCAGACCATCTTGACCTCGGCGGCACGCGCCTTGTCACCTTCGCTCAAGGCCTCGGCAGCCTCCACCTTGAGCGCAGCCACGCTCTTCTGACGCTCCATCTTGTCGGCGATCTCGTAGACCGCACGCATCCGATCCCGATAACCAGCCCGCAACGCCGAAAGCAGACCGTCCTCGCTCTTTCCAGCCACAGGCAACTCCATGCGCGGCTTGCCACACTCGGCAGCCAACTCGCGGATCATGCGAATCACCGGCTGATACCCCTCGAAGCCGAACATCACCGCACCAAGCATCTCCTCCTCGGTGAGGAAGTTGGCTTCGGACTCCACCATG
>JADFZD010000319.1 GCA_015232705.1 Magnetococcales bacterium
GTGGGCATGGGTGAAGGAGGTCTCACCCAGATGCACGGCCATGACGGTCATGGCGAGCGGGATGCCGGTCAGACCACCGATGAGCAGCAGATAGAGAGCCGCGGTGCCATAGTACATCGGTACGTTGAAAGTGATCGCGCCCTTGTACAGGGTGCCGAACAGGGAGATGGTCATCAGGCCCACCGGGACGGAGATCATCAGGGTGGTGACCATCTGGCCGATACGCAGCCAGTCCGGCATGCCGGAGTAGTAGAGGTGATGGATCCACACTTCACCGGAGATCAGCACGATCATGCACATGCCGCCGTAAACCGCGGCCTTGTAGTTGAAGATCGGGTTTTTGGACATGGTGGAGAAGATTTCGTAGAAGATGCCCATGGCCGGCAGGAAGATGACATACACGGCCGGGTGGGAGTAGAACCAGAAGAGATTCTGATACAGCAGAACGTCACCGCCATTGGACGGATCAAAGAAGTGGGTTCCCAGATAACGGTCGAACAGCAGCAAGGTGACGGCTGCAGCCAGCACCGGCACGAAGATCAACTGAATGATCAACGCGGTGAAGCAGGACCAGACGAACATGTTGAGTTGATTCCAACCCATGCCCGGCGCACGCATGTAAATGATGGTGACCAGGAAGTTCACGGCGGCCAGGATCGAGGAGAACCCCATCAGATGCACGGTGAAAACATACAAAGCGGTGTTACCTGCCGTGGTGATGGAGTAAGGCGGATAGCCGGTCCACATCACGTCCGGCTTGTCCGGAACGATGAAGGTAAGGAGGGCTACAACAATGCCGGCCCAGAACAGCCACACCGACAGGGCATTGATGCGCGGGAAGGCCACATCTTTGGCGCCGATCATCAGCGGCAGCAGGTAGTTGGCCGCAAACCCGGTGAGTCCGGGAATCAAAAAGCCCAGAATCATGGCGGCGCCATGGAAGTAGAGCCAGACATTGTATTGATCACCGCCCGTGAAAGCGTCCGAAACGATCGTCGGGCCGGGAGCTGACTGCTCGATGCGAATCAGCAAGGCCATGATCCCCGCTACAGCGAACGCAGCGATCGAGCCGATCAGATACAAAACGCCTATGCGTTTGTGATCCGTGGTAAAAATCCATTCACCCAACTTGAAACCAGATGATGCGCTACTCATCGATTCAATCCCCTTTTTCCTTCCTTATGATATCCGTTGAAGGTCAACCGATCATGCGATCAGGCGCCCAGTTTCTTTTTCGCGACCCAGGCGTCAAACTCGGCCTGCGGCACCATCTTGACCTTGGTCCACATGTAGGAGTGGCGATTCCCGCAATACTCGGCGCAAGTGGCGATGGTCTCGCCAGCCTTATCCGGGTTGAACCAAAGATAGGTGACACGGCCAGGCATCAGGTCTTCCTTGACGCGATAATCAGGAAGGAAAAACGAGTGCACCACGTCAGAGGAGGTCATGCGCAGAACAACCGGTCTGCCAACCGGCACCACCAGACCATCACCTTCCTTGGAGTCCACCACGAACGAGGAGGTGACACCGTTCTCATACTCGAAGTTCCAATTCCACATACTGCCGGTAACCTTCACTTCCATGGCGTTGCGCGGGACATCACGGTACTCGTTCCAGACCGTCCAACCCTTGGCGGCAAGATAGAAGTCATCGGCCATAAAAATGAAGGAGGGGACAACGGCAAGGCCAATCAAAGTGATTCTGTCGAACTTGGGCGCATTGCCGACCTGATTGGGACGGTCTGCGCGATATTTCCACACCCAGTAGAGTCCAGCGGTCAGAAAAACGATGCCAATGATGAAGAGATCCAACAACACATCGTGCCAAAGGTGATTCCAACTGGCCGCAGGATTTGGAATCGCACTTTTCTCTCCAGCCTCGGCCAGCGCGGCTACTGCTCCGAGGCCCATCAGGACCATCGCGGAAACTGCCCGTTTCATGAATATTCTCCTCATTTTTTAATGTTTTTGCGATGATGAATCAAACGATAAATCCCCAGTGAACCAAACAGTAATCCAATCCCTAGAAGAAAGGAGCCGAGCCCTACAAAAACCGGGATGCTCAAAGTGTAACGACCTTCCTTGAAATTATAGCTATAGCAGAGGCTTACCAAGTAATCCAAAGTCTCAGACGGCTTGAATTGATTAGATTTGGCCTCCAATAACGCCAATTCAACATCCTTGGGCGTTACGTTCAACACATTGAGGTAACGCGCCACGCGCCCTTCCGGGGTGAGAATAAGGATCAGTGTCGGATGGAAAAAGGTCCGGTCGCGTGGAGACC
>JADFZD010000031.1 GCA_015232705.1 Magnetococcales bacterium
GACATTGCCAGGATTTTTCGCGTCCCTCCTCACATGCTTGCCGATTTGACGAAATCATCTTTTGCCAATATGGAGCAACAAGGGCTTGAATTCGTCAACCACACCATCATCCCGTGGGTCGAGCGTATTGAGGAGTCCATTGAATCGACTTTTATTTTTGATGATGAGAATTTATCGGTCGAATTTGAATTCTCGAACCTGCTCCGAGCGGACACGAAAAGCCGGGCCGAATACAGCCAGGCGATGGTTTATTCTGGGATCATGTCTGTCAATGAAGCCCGGATGCGTGAGGGATTGAATCCGTTGCCTGGGACTGAATTCGAGACACCAAGACAGCCGATGAATATGGGGAACGCGGGGGTCGGTAAGGTGGAAAAGAGCGTGTCCGACATCAAAGGAAGCGCCCAAAACGTCGCATACCAATCCACGGAGATGCCACAAGAGATTGAGTCTTTTGAGCAAGAGACCCCCGTTTCGGATTCCATTGATGATACCCAACATGTCCATGCGGCTCGACTGAATGCCATTGCCGTCAAGGTAGCCGAGAGGGTGGCGAGGAAAGAATTCATGGCCATCTCGAACTTCCTCAAATCAGGGAAAGATTTTTATGAGGCCATCGACGCCACTTACAAGTCGCATCCAAGGTACGTCTCCGAATCCATGGCCATCGACACTGAGGAATCGGAAAAATATTGTTCCATGATGCGTGAATATTTGCTTGGCGGTGGACAGGCGTCGGTCAAGTGGATGGAAGAGCAGTCGATGAGCCTTTTATCAGAATTCGGAGGATTCAGACTATGAGCGGTGGATTGCTATTGGCGCATTTTTACTCGCAGCCATGGGCGGTGCTGGATGAGACCTATTTGACCATGCGATCTGTGCTGCATCGGTGGGCTTCTGGATCGGCCATTGATCATGGGGTGATTGATCGGATCCAGGCTGACAAGTCTGTGCGATCGATGCGCATGGCTGAATCCATGCAGGCGGGTGGATCTGGGGTGGCTGTTCTCCCACTTTATGGAATCCTTGTCCAACGTGGTCAGGTCGAGGATGTATCCGGCCCTGGGGTGACAAGTCTACAGCAGTTCGCAAGCAATTTTCGCAATGCTGTCGATGATGCGGCGGTATCATCCATCCTGATTGACATCGATTCCCCTGGTGGCGGTGTTTTCGGTGTGGGTGAACTGGCGGATGAAATCAGGGCCTGCAAAAAACCTGTTGTGGCGATTGCCAATGCGATGGCTGCAAGTGCGGCGTATTGGATTGGGTCTGCATGCAAAGAATTTTACTGCACCCCAAGCGGGTTGGTCGGATCGATCGGTGTGTTTTCGTGTCATTGGGATGAGTCGAAGGCTCTGGAGATGGAGGGACTGAATCCCACCATCATCTCGGCGGGGAAATACAAGGTCGAGGGGCATTCCTACGGTCCCATGGATGAGGAATGCGCCTCTTTCGTTCAATCCACCGTTGATGCTTATTACGGTCAATTCGTTGCCGCAGTATCCAAGGGACGAGGAGTGCCGGTAGCTGCGGTCCGTGATGGCATGGGGCAAGGTCGCACGCTGCTGGCCAAAGATGCCTTGTCTGAGAAGATGATCGACGGGATCTTGTCGTTTGGTGATTTGACAAAAAAAATGGTTTCCAAGACTTTTGTGGATGGTCGTTCAGCCAACACGCAATCGCATCAACAGGCGCGTCTGAATTCCGCAAAACGCAACATTTCTTTGCTTGCCTAATCAGGGTCCATTGATCCTGCCTGCATTTGCAGTCCATTGACTGTGCAAAAATCGAAGTAGATTCAAAAGGAAAAAAAGATGAGCAAGATTCTTCGGGAATTGCAGTCAAAAAAGACTGCGACGATTGCTGATGCGCGCAAAATCACCGACATCGCCGCATCGGAGGGACGTGATCTGACCGACAGCGAAGCGGCCGCATATGGTGCCTTGGAGGCGAAGATCAAGACGCTTTCTGCTGCCATCGAGCGAGAGATGGATCTGATCGCGGAGGAGGCGCAGGCCGCACCGGTTGCTGGCGTGATGGGGAAATCGTTTCTCTCTCACGCTGCCAATGTATCGACCTTTGGTTCTGGAGAGCCGATCACTCCGGAAGCCAATCATGGCTTCAAGAGCTTCGGGGAGTTCGCTCAAGCCACCGCCCGCGCCTACAAGGGACAGGGATTCGATCGTCGTCTCGATTTCCAGGGCGCTGCCACCACCTACGGATCCGCGAGTGTCGGCGGTGATGGCGGCTATCTGATCCCCCAAGAGTTCAGCAATGAGATCTTTGACCGGTCCTTGGTCGGGGATGCTCTGTTGCCCAAGACATCGACCATTGCGGTCGAGGGGAACAACATGGTTTTCCCATTCTCTGAGGCCACCCCATGGGGAAATTCTGGGATTCAGGCTTTTTGGTCCTCCGAGGCGACTGCCGGGACGCAAACGAAACCGGTAATCAATCAGACGCAACTCAATCTGCACAAGTTGATGGCCTTGATCCCGGTGACCGACGAGTTGATGGGCGATGCCATGGCAATCGATCAGTACATCAGCAAGAAATCCGCTGAGGCGATTCGCTGGAAGGCAAATGAAGCGATCATGAATGGCACTGGCGCCGGGCAGCCGCACGGTTGTATGGCCAGTGGAGCCGCTCTCACCATCGCCAAAGAGTCGGCACAGCCGACCGGGACTTTGTATCCGGTCAATCTGGCGAAAATGCTGGCGGCGCTCCCGAGTGGCAGTTATGGCAATGCCTTTTGGCAGATGCACGCTGATGTGCTTCCGTATCTGTGGACACTCAACACCACCAACGGTGCGCCGATTTATCTTCCGTCTGGATCCCCCGGGGCGGGACCCTTGCAGGGCAATCCATATGGGACGCTTATGGGTCGTCCGATCATGGTCTCCGATCATTGTCAGACCTTCTCCAGCGCAGGCGATGTGGTTCTGACCGACCTGACCTACTATCAGACCATCACCAAGCGCAATGCCAACGTCGAGTCCGCGACCTCGATTCATCTGTGGTTCGATCAGAGCGTCACCGCCTTCCGCATCATTTTCCGTATGGACGGCAAGGCGATGCTCTCTCAGCCGATCAGCCCGGCGAAGGGGACCAACAAGCGCTCGCCGTTCGTCCTCCTGGGCGCGCGGTAATCATCAATTCGATGGGGGGATTCACGTCCCCCCGTCCATTTCGGAGATTTTATTATGCCCTATACTGATACACAGGTCGCCGCTCTGACGACGACAGAGATTGCCGCTCTGACGACGACCGAGGTTGGCAGTCTGACCACCACCCAGGTGGCATCTCTGACGACCACCCAGATCACCGGTGTCACCTCCACGAACATCGGGTCGTTGACCACCACCTTGTTCGACGCGCTAACCACCACCCAGATCGGGCGGTTGAGTACCACCCAGGTTGGCGGGGTCACGCAAACTCAGCTTGGCACGCTGACCACCACCCAGATGAGCGCGGTCACATCGACCCAGGTTGGCGTGCTGACTGTCACCCAGATCGATGGCGTCACGGCAACCCAGGTGGCGGCGCTGACCGGAACGCAATTGACCGGCATTTCCAGCACGCAGATGGCCAGCCTCTCCACCACCCAGCTCGACGGGCTTACCACCACGCAGTTTTCCGGCCTGGACAGTACGCAGTTGGCGGTTTTGACGCCCATCTCCACGCCGGATTCTTCACTGCTTGATGGTATCGCTCCGGCCTCCGTCAGTCCCAGCACCGTCACCACATCCTATGTCAAGGCCAACACCTACAAGCGCTTCATCGGCGTCGTGTCCATCGGGGCCATGACATCAGGATCGATTGTGGATGCCAAGATCGTGCAGGCCAAGGATGCCAGCGGCACCGATGTGAAGGATGTCACCGGCAAGGCAATCGTTCAGATCACCTCTGTTGGCGGCGGTGGTCGGTATGCCCGCTTGGACATCACGGGGAACGATTTGGACGTGACCAACGATTATGATTATATCCGTCTTGAGGTCACGGTCGGCACGGCGGCGTCCATCATTTCGGCCACGCTGATCGGCGTCGATCCGGCCTATGGTATCAACCATGACGGCACCTTTTTCTTGCGGCGTGCGGTGTAATCCATGCCTCTGACCATCATCGTCCCACCGGCATCCGAGCCTGTCACATTGGCAGAGGCAAAGTTGCATCTTCGCGTGGATTCTTCGTCCGAAGATTCCATGATTTCGATGCTGATCACATCAGCTCGGATGCAGGCCGAGGCGATGACTGGCCGGCAACTGATGCCCGCAACCATCCTGATGACAATGGACTATTTCCCATGCGCGAGAACCATGGATAGTGGAATCGGGTTCTCGTTGCCTGGGAATGCCATCATTTTCCAGGTAGCTCCCGTCACAGCGGTCAACAGCGTCCAGTACCTGGATCAATCGCAGGTGTGGCGCACCATCGACCCAAATGACTACGTTGTGGACTTGGCAAGTGATTCGGCGCGCATCCATTTGCGCTTTGGCGCGGTATGGCCGATTCCAGCGCAGCAGATCGGGTCTGTTCGCGTTGAATTCGACGCCGGGTATGCGAACGCGGCTGCCGTTCCGACCCCAATCAAGCAATGGATCCTTATGACGACATCCAGCGGATACAGTCAGCGAGAAGGGGTGACGGCAAAGCAAATGGCCATGACCCCTTTCCTGGCAGGGCTGCTTGACCCCTACAAGGTGATGGCCCTATGAGTGAAGCGATTGCTGCCGGTGAGCTGAATTATCGGATCATCATCCAGAGGAAAAGCTCAAGCAAGGATACTTTTGGCCAAAATGTCCAATCCTGGACGACTCTTGACACGGTGTGGGCCAATATCGCCACGGTGAATGGTCGTGAAGATAATGTCGGGCAATTGGTATCCATGGTCACGTCACGAATCACAATCCGTTGGAATGCATCATATTCCGACACCAGGAATGTCTCTGGGTATCGCATCACATGCGAAGGTCGAATTTTCAATATCCAATCTGTGTTGCCTGATCGGGTTGGAGGGAAAATCGTATTCCTGGCCACAGAAGGGGCAAGCGATGGGTGATGTCAAGATTACCGGGATGGATGAGGTGGTGAGCACTTTGAAAAAATTTGCTCCAAGGGTGCAGGCCAATGGTCTGCGCGCGGCCGTCTATGCCGGATCCAAGGTGATCGCTGATGAGGCAAAGAGGATGGCGCACGTTAAGACAGGGACATTGAAAAGGGCGATCATCGTCACAAGGGACAGAAAAATATCGACCGGTCCCGTTCAGGGGATGAAGATTACCGTCCGTCAAGGGAAGAAATATCGCAAGGTCAGCGAAAAGACAGGAAAGAATCTTTCACAGGATGCCTATTACGCCAAATGGGTTGAGTTCGGAACAAAAGCAAGTCCAGGGAGAAAACCAAGAAAAAAAAAGAGCGGCATATGGACAAAAGGAAAGAGAGCAAAACGCGGAGGAAACGCCGCCTATCCTTTCATGAGTCCTGCATTCGAGAGAAAAAAAATGGCCGCAATTGATGCGGTCAAGGAAAGATTGAAAAAGGCAGTAGAAGACGCATCCAATCAGGGGTGACCAATGAGCACGATCCAAGAGACAGTCGTCAATGCACTCACAGTCGCTGGTGTGGCCGGTGGACGCATTTATCCGTTGGTCTGCCCTAATGGCGTGCTGTCCCCAAATATTATTTATCAGGTTGTTTCAAGAGAACCGCAGAATACATTGAACAATGGGTCTCCAATCACAAACACACGCTTGCAATTCGACGTGTGGGACATAACATATTCAGGTGCGCAATCTACAGCTAATAGTCTTATATCGGTTTTGGATGCAATCGGTACGCATATTGAATCGTCAGATGGATATGATGTCGATTTGAACGAGTATCGAGTATCTGTGATTTTTTCTTTCTGGTCATGATCCATCAAATAATTACTGGAGAAAATTATGTCAAGCACAGCAATCAGCGGCAAAGGTTCCACTTTTTCGATTGGGACTTCCAGCGGAAGCGCCAACAACATCACCGCTATCAGCCTCACCAACCCGTGCCGCATCACCCTGCAATCCAGCGTCTCCGGCTTGTCCGTTGGCGACGTGGTGGCCATTGCGAGCATCACCGGCACGACGCAGCTCAACGGGGTTACGGCGGTCATTGAGTACATCGAGCCGGCCAACAAAATCATCACTCTGGCAGGAATCAATGCCCTGGCTTACACCGAGTGGACCAGCGGCGGAACTGTCACCCCGGTTGTCATGACAGAGATTGCGAATGTTTTGAGCTTCTCAGGGCTGGATGGATCGAACGCTGAGTTGGACGTGACCAATCTTTCGTCCACTGCGAAGGAATTCATCTCCGGCATGGTGGACGAGGGAGGATTCTCGATTGATGTTCATTTCGACAATGCGAACGCCGGTCAACTCGCCTTGGCTGCGGCAAGGAGTTCGGGAACTCTCAAAAATTTCAAGCTGGTTCTGCCAAATTCCAAAACAGCCACATTCAGCGGATTGGTGAAGAAATTCAATCTGTCCGGTGGAGTCGATCAGGCCGTCAAACGGTCCTGTGATATGCGCATCTCCGGCCCTGTTGTTTGGTCGTAAGGAGGCAAACCAATGGCGCTCAACAGACAGCAGATTTTGGATGCGCAAGACCTCAAGACGGTCGATGTCGATGTGCCGGAGTGGGGTGGCCCGGTGCGGATCCGGGAGTTCTCAGGGAAAGACCGGGATGCGTTTTTGACCGCAGCTCACAAGCGGCGTGACAAGGGCGTGATCGAGTTGACGGCTCTCCTGGTGGCTCTCGCAATCGTCGATGACGATGGGGAGGAGATGTTCACGGAGGCCGATATCCAGACCCTAAACACCAAGTCCGCACATGCCTTGGTCAGGCTGGAAGAGGAAATCCGCAAGCTCAATCGCATGAATGAGGAGGAGGCGGAAAAAAACTCCGATCCAGGCCAGACGGGTTAGAGCTTTTCCGGCTGTGCCTGGCTTTGGGGGTGCTGCACCCGGATCATTTGCTTTCCAGTCTTTCCGCCGCGCAGGTGGAAGACTGGATGGCATACATCCGGATCGAGGGTTTGCCGGACGGACGGAATGATTACCTGTTGGCGCAGATCATGACCGGCATGGTCGCCGCCTTCGGCGGTAAGCTGGATCTCATCGACTGCATGCCCTGGATGAAACCGCCCGTTGATCACGCAAGCTTGGATGATGCCGAAACACGAAGCGCACAAATCATGGCAATAATTGGGGGTTGTAATGGCTGACATCGGGAATCTTGTCGTCAATCTGGAAGCGAACATCGCAAAGTTCGAATCTGGAATGAAGCAGGCCGAAGCAATGGTCGCAACAACCATGCAGACGGTCGAAAGCGTAACCGGGACCGCTGTCAAGTATGCCGAGCGTGCGGTGATCGGCTTTGCCGGGGCGTGGTCGATTGACAAATTCGTGTCCGGCATCGAGGGGGCGCAGAAATCGGCGGCGGCGATGTACAACCTGTCGATCAAGACATCGGCCACCGTCGAATCCCTCTCCATGATGGCCGGAGCCGCGAAGGCGTCCGGGACGGATATGGACTATGTGGCCAAGGCCATGGCCAAGCTCTCGAAAAGCGAATTCGATGCTGCCAACGGCAATGAGCGCGCAGCGTCCATTTTCAAGCAGCTCGGGGTGAGCGTCAAAGAGACGGATGGCCGGTTGCGCGAATCCGGCGATGTCATGCGCGATTTATCCGGCAAACTTTTCGATTTGTCGGACGGGACCACGCGGGTTGCCGTGGCGCAGGAGTTGTTCGGCAAGAGCGGAGCGGATCTGTTGCCGATGCTCCAGCGCCTCGCCGCGACCAAGGAATACGAGATCAAGCTGACGACTCAGCAGGCATATGACGCCGAGAAGCTCATCGAGTCGCAATTCAAGCTGGAAGCGCGAAACAATGCCCTGATAAAGATCATAGCGAATGGCGTCACCCCGGCATGGCTGGATCTGAATAACGCCATGCTGAAAAGTGATTCCTTGATGGGGTCCATCAACAAAACCGCCAAGGAGATGCAGGAACAGGGGACCATTGAGGAGTGGGCGGACAATGCAGCACTCAGCGTGGCAAGGCTTACGGATATCACGTCACATCTAGGATCGGAATTGAAAGCTTTCGGGAATTCAGCAGCCTTTGCTTTTACGGTGGCCGCGAAAGGCTACGAAAGAGTCAACAACCTGATTTACGACTCGTCACTTGGGAAGATGGCGAGGGGTCTTTTTGATGGATCTTCTGGTGGTGAAAAGACCAAACCTGTGACGTCCGAATCATCTATTTATGACTTTTTAACAAAAGATGATCCGTGGATGAAAAAGAACCTGGATCAATATCTTGCCGATCAGAACAGCCTGAAATTCTCGGGGAACACATATGAACAGGCATTCCTTGCCGAGCGCGCCGAGCGGCTGAAAGGCAACAGGGCGGCACCTGACAATTGGAAGTCTGGAGGCACCACGGTATCGCTACCGAAAGATGGTGCGGCTACTTCGTCTGCCAAGACTTCACGCGAATCACGAACGCAGTGGCAATCGTTCCTGGACTCGCTGGAAGACAAAACGACCAAGCTTGGACAAGGCGAATACGCCTCGATGATCGAGCAGGCCAATCGGCTCCGGGATTGGAACAACAAACAGGCTGATTTGCCATTCGCCAATCTTGACGACGCCATCAAGCAAATCGAGAAGTACAGAGATTTGAAATTATCGACATTTAATTCCACCTATGCAGAAGGTCTTGATAAAGAGACCGATGCAATGGATCGGCAATATCAGATGCTCGGTATGACCACCTTGGAACGCGATAACTATACCATCGCCATCAAGAATGCCCAGAAGGCGCAGGAAGACCTGAAGCGCCTTGAGAAGGAAGGATGGCTCCCGACTGTCGAGCAGGCAAAAGCCGACTCTGCCATGGCCGAGAAGCGTGCCAAGGAAATCGAATACATCACCAAGATGACCGAGGACGCGACGGCGGCGCAGATCGCGGCGGTCAAGAGTCGGTATGACTACGAGCGGTCGGCAGCCTATGGGGCGAGCCAGGCGCTGAAAAGCTATGCCGATTCGGCCATGAACCAAGCGGCTAACATGCAGAATTTTTTCAGCAACTCAATAAAAAATACAGAAGATTTCTTGGTTAACTTGCGGAAAAATAGCAAGCTGACTTTCAATGACATAAAGTCTTCTTTCACATCTCTTGCTGATTCCATTATTAGCGATTGGATGCGCATGCAGGTACGGCAGAACTTCACAGGGCCGTTGGCGACGTTCATGAGGGGGTTCTTTGGTGGTGGGACAAGCGTGATCCCGGATGGATTTGAATATTCTGGTCCAACGTCGGCGCTTGAAATTCTATCCAGTCCACCGCCTGGGAGGGCTTCTGGTGGCCCTGTCACCTCCGGGCAACCCTACATCGTCGGCGAGCGTGGCCCGGAGTGGTTTGTGCCCGACTCGAATGGGTCCATCATCCCCAACGGGGCAAAGATGATGCAATCGCTTGCCGTGAGCAACAAAGTCGAGGTTCACATCCACAACGCCCAAGGCGCGACACCCAGGGTGCAGCAGTCCACCGGAGCAGGCGGCATGCCGAGGATCGATGTCTTTCTGGAGCAGATCGAGAACGGCATTGCCCGCAACATGATGCGCGGTGGTGGCATTGCTCCTGCTCTTGAGGGTCGCTACGGGCTTTCCTCGGCGGCTGGGCTGGTGTGACATGGCGACCACTCCGGAATGGCCTGCCACCCTACCACCAATTCTTTTGGACGGGTTCTCTTTGACTTTTCCAACCGAGACCATCCGCAGCGACATGGAGGCCGGTCCATCGCAGGTGCGGCGCATCAGCAGTTCAAACCCGGATGTCTACTCGTGCGGGTGGGTGATGTCACAAGCGCAGTTCAGCACGTTCCGGTCTTGGTTCTCCGACGCGGATAATGGCATCAACGGTGGCGCGGCCTGGTTCAGCTTTACCGGACCTGTCGGATCTGTTGTCGGGCGGTTTCGATCCGCCCCAACGGCGGCAAGAGTCGGACTGCATTGGAAGGTATCCGGTGATCTTGAGGTGTTGCCCGCATGAGTGATGCTTCGCTTTCCGATGCGATCAAAGAGGCGTTCGCATCCGCGCCCAACATCATGACATATCACACCCTTGAATTCCGCCACCCTGCCATCTCCCCCCCGGTGCGGGTGGTTCAGGGGTGGAGCGGGATCAATGCCAGATTGGAAGATGACGCGCCCGAGGATCCTGGCGATGTGGTCGAGTGGATCGCTTTCCCGTTCGAGTTCATCCCCCCGGAGGTCACGCCGTCCGGCGCTCCACGTATGAGCATCGAGATTTCCAACGTCACCCGCATGCTCATGGCCCATATCGAACAGGCGTTGGAATCCTCGGTGCCGGTCAAGGTGTGTTACCGGATGTATCTTGAGGGCGGTTTTTTGGACGGTCCGGAGAATTATCCCCCCATCGAGTTGGAAATCACAGGCATCCAGGCAGACCCAACGCGCCTACGGTGTGAGTGCGGGTTCCCTGATCTTGGGCAAAAGAAATTCCCAGGCATGACTTATGACCCAGACGTGTTTCCAGGGCTGATACAGTGATGATCGATCATTGGGTGTTGGACTATCTCGGGCGGCCATGGGAGCCTGGGAAGGATGGCCCGTGCGCTTATGACTGCTGGGGCCTGGTGCGGGCGGTATTTCGGGAGAGGCATGGCATCTTTTTGCCCGTGATTCCGGCTGACACCGATTCGATACGCTCCATCAAGAATGCCGTCAGCGAGGGGATGATGATGGTCTCCTGGGAGCGTATCGAAAAGCATGAGGATGGGGCGGTGTTGCTGATGAGTCACGGACGTATCCCTCACCACATCGGGATCGCTGTCGAAATCGGCGAAAAACCCATGGTGCTGCATTCGGTCGAGGGGTGTGGGGTGATCTTGCAAGACATGATGAGCCTCAAACTGCACGGCTGGCACGTGCGTGAGATTTGCCGGGTGGTGATCTGATGCGCGCCACGGTGCTTGTCAACAGTCACCCTCTTTTGAATTATCGGGCTACGGCTGTCAGCGTTCGCAGGCGGCGAAAGATCGCGAATCTCGCCCCACGTGTCAGGCATCCTTTCATCGCTCTCCTGAACGGCAAGCCGATCCTGCGGGTGGCTTGGGGGCGCAGGCTGCGAGATGGTGATGAGTTGCGATTTTACATCATCCCGCAGGGTGGCGGCGGTGGCGGCGGATCTGAAACGATATTTGATTCATTTTTTGGATTTGATTCTGGCGGCGCAGACTCAGGAGAAAGACAAGGCGCTAGCAAGCGAATGAACCTAACCATATCATTCGAAGAAGCGGTCTCTGGAGTTGAAAAAGAAGCATCTCTGAATAATTTCGCCTGCTGCAACAGTTGTAATGGCACAGGTGCAACCAACCCATCCGA